>NZ_OY762614.1:600000-877500 GCF_963666145.1 uncultured Desulfobacter sp.
GCCTGTTCATGACCCGCACAGAAGTCCGAAGCAAAATTGCCGATTCCCACCTGGGCCATGTGTTTGACGATGGCCCCGCGCCCACGGGTCTTCGGTACTGTATCAATTCCGGGGCCTTGAAATTTATCCCCAAGGAAAAACTGGCAGACGAGGGATATGGACAGTATGTGAACCTCTTTTAATCCGGATCAAAAAGGAAATGCTCTATTTTGAGCCCTTGGAAGGCCCGGCAGCCACAGACTGCCGGGCCTTTTTTACGCAGCACTGTCCCGCAGCCATTTGATTTTTTCTTTAATAACCTGTATTTTCACCTAACCTTAATTTTGGACAGTTTAAAAAAATAAAATAATTTTGATTTGCAAGGACATCAAATGAAATATCTCTGGTGGGCAGCCCAGGTGTTATGCCTTTTAATCTCCATTTTTTTCTTTGTTTTCGGCATTGATCTTATCCGGGGCGCTTACGGGTTAAATGATCCGTTCAGCTTTATCATGACCTTTTTTGCCGCAAGTTTTGTTATTCTGATCAGCCTCACCCTAAGCATTGTATTCATCATTAAAATGATCCGGGTTTACCGCTGTCTGAGACCATCCAATATCCAGGAGGAGAGATCCTGATGACGGTTTTAGTGTCCGTAAAAGAACTTTGCAAAGCATATGGTGATGATACCCTGTTCACCGGGTTAACTGTGGATGTAAAACCAGGGGAGAAACTGGGCCTGATCGGGATGAACGGTTCCGGCAAATCCACCCTGCTAAAAATCATCTGCGGAGAGAGCGCCCCGGACGAAGGAGAAGTGGGTGTCCAGCCAGGCCTTGCCCTGGTCTATCTTGCCCAGGAAGATACGTTCGACACAGACCTTACCATTGAGCAGGTCCTGTTTAACAGTCTTTCATCCCTGGATATGCAGGAAAAAGAACGCCACCGCAGGGTGAACCGGGCCCTGGGGTTAGGCGGTTTTGCCGATGCTGCCCAAAAGACAAAAGGGCTGTCAGGCGGCTGGCGCAAACGACTGGCCATCACCCGGGCCTTTTGCCAGGAACCGGATCTGCTTTTGCTGGATGAACCCACAAACCATCTGGATATTGCCGGCATTTTATGGCTGGAACAGATGCTTTCAACCGCCAGGTTTTCTTTTGTGGCGGTCTCCCATGACAGGGCCTTTCTTGAAAATGTTTGTTCCCACACCATGGAAATTGCCCGGTACTACCAGGGCGGGGTGTTTAAAATCCAGGGCAATTATCGAAAATTTGAGCAGGAGCGGGACAAATACCTGGAGGCCCAGGAAAAAAAGCAGTCTTCTTTGGCGTCAAAGATGCGCCGGGAAGACCAATGGCTGCGCCAGGGGGCCAAGGCCAGAACCACCAAGGCCAAATACAGGATTGACCAGGCAGAAGAGCTGCGCAAAGAACTGTCCGAAATCAAGGCCCGGAACCGGCAGACCGCCCGGATGGACATTGATTTTTCCGGTACAGGACGCCAGACCAGAAAACTGCTCAGGGTGCATAACCTCACCAAAGGATTTCAAGGCAAAACACTGTTTTCCAACATTACCTTTGAACTGGGACCGGGCTTTTGCCTGGGCATTGTCGGGGACAACGGGTCAGGCAAATCCACCTTTTTGTCTCTGATCGAACAAAGTACGACACCGGACCAGGGAACCGTAAAATGGGCGGAAAACCTTAAAACCGCCATCTACCACCAGGAACGGACCCACCTGGACCCGGAAATGACCCTGCGGGATGCGTTAAATCCGGCCGGCGGAGATTCTGTTAATTACAAGGGACGGCCCATCCATGTGGTCTCCTGGGCCAAACGGTTTCTTTTCATGCCGGATCAGCTGGACATGCCGGTGGGCAGGCTTTCCGGTGGGGAAAAAGCGAGGATCGTTCTGGCTGAGATTATGCGCCAGCCCTGTGACCTGCTGCTTTTGGACGAACCCACCAATGACCTTGACATTCTCTCCCTGGAAGTATTGGAAACCTCCATCAAGGAATTTGAAGGGGCCGTAATCATTGTCTCCCATGACCGGTATCTCATGGACCGGGTATGCCATCGCATGCTCTACCTGAATAACACGGAAACACCTCAATTTTACAAAGATTTTGCCCAGATTTTAAAGGCCCGGACCGCCCGGGATAAAGCGGATCAGCCTGTGGCCGAAAAAAGTAAAAAACAGACCACCCAACCAGCCCCGGTAAAAAAGAAGGTATTTTCCTTTAAAGACAAATATGAACTGGAAAATATTGAAGGAAAGATTCTGGATGCCGAACAACAGGTTGAAGACTTTTCCGAACAGGTCCAGCACCCGGACGTTATCCAGGCCCCTGCCCTGATGGCTGAGACCTGCAAAAAGCTTGAGCAGGCTCAAGTTTTGGTCCAGGAGCTTTATGCACGCTGGGAAGAGCTGGAAGAGAAAAAAGCTGAAGCCGATGGAAACTAAAGAATTCCCTTATTTTGCAGATAAATGACCACCTTTACAAGCAGCGGAATGACAAGAAAAAGCGTGAAGATTCTCACCAGATGAAAAAATGCCACAAACGACCCGTTATGGTTTTCCGACTGGGCTAAAATGGCCATGCCCGTCATGCCCCCTGGGGAAAACCCGAACAGGGCCGTGCCAAAATCCACCAGCCCAAGCTTGTTGGCCAGGAAGGCCATGCACACGGCCACCGTCAACAAAATAATGGTGCTTAAAATTGCCATGGGCATTATTTTGAGCCCCAACGTCAACAGGGAGCGGTCCATGGTAACCCCAAGGGTGATGCCCAGCATAATTTGAATACCTGTGCTCACCGACGACGGCAGCACAATCCCCTTGGGTAAAAACAGAACCGTCATCCCGGAGAACAGCATGGAGCCGACAACGGCACCCCCTGGTACATTAAAGCGTTGTGCCAAAAGGCCTCCAATCGTTCCCACCACAATCACCAGCAAGTATCTTTCCATAACCTGTTATCCCGCTCAAATCATATTTGATAATTTTCCATACCTATCCCATGCGCGACGCTAAATCAAGTAAGGGATTATAACTGAAAAAGAATCTGATTGGGGCCTTATATTTGAACCCCGTACTTTTTAACCAGGGAGTAAAAATGGGATTTGGACAGGCCGGAGAGACTTAAGATACGCTTAACATCTCCGTTGGTGGCGGCAATGATCTGTTCCAGATAGAGCTGCTCCATCTGCTGTTTCCAGTCCTTGAACCCGGGGATATTGTCCTTAAAAAAGAGGCCAGACTCGGTGCGGCCGTCTTCTTCGGGCACCTGGGACAACTGCCCCTTTTCTATGGATGCCCGGGCCACCTGGATTCTGACGTCACCGGGCAGATGCATGGCGTACAGAGTGGCTTCGGCCCCGGAGGCCACAAATGCGGTTTCAAGCACATTAAACAGCTCTCTCACGTTTCCGGGCCAGGGGTAGGCGTTCAGGGTATCAAAAAAGCCCTGCTCTATTTTTTTGGCATTCAGGTTATTATCTTTGCAAAGCTGGCTGATTTTGAACCGGGTCAACGCCTCAATATCGGAACCGCGGCGGCGCAAAGGCGGCAGGGGCAGATGGATGGTGCGCAGTCGGTAAAGCAGATCCCGGCGAAAAGTGCCGTTTTCCACCATGGCGTCCAGATCCCGGTTGGTGGCGGCCATGAGGCGGAAATCGCTGGTGATCTCCTTGGCATCGCCCAGGGGGCGAAACCGTTTTTCCTGGAGGATGCGCAGAAAGGATTTCTGGGCAGATAAAGGCATCTCCCCCACCTCATCTAAAAACAAAGTACCCTGGTCCGCCAGTTTCACAAGCCCGTCCCGGCGCTCCACAGCGCCTGTGAACGCACCCTTGCGGTGTCCGAACAAGGTGCTCTCCATGAGAGTCTCGGTTAAAAACGCACAGTCCACCACAATAAAGCCCTTGTCTTTGCGAAGGCTGTTGGCGTGGATGGTCTGGGCAAACAGCTCCTTGCCCGTGCCGGTTTCCCCTGTGATCAGTACGGGCGCACTGGACGCCGCCCCCTGGGCCATAATCTCAAAACATTTGCGCATGGGGACAGACCTGCCTAGGATCCGGTCCAGGTTGAGAGTCACGGCCTGCTGTCTACTCAGTCTTTCCTGCCGGTATTTCAATGCCCGGGTGAGACTTGCCCGGGTCTCTTTTATGGAGGTGGGTTTCACAATATAATCCCAGACCCCTTCGGTGATGGCGGCCTCGGCCCCGGCCGGATCACCCAGGCCTGTGATGATAAATATTTCAGGGTTGGATGTGGATGCCTCCTTGATCCGGGATAATGCTTCAAGCCCGTTGCCGTCGGGAAGCCCCACATCCAGCAACAGGATATCCACGGGGTGTTCGCCAAGCATGTGTATGCCCTGCGCCAGCGTGCCTGCGGCCAGAAAATCATGTTCCATGCGCATCACCAGACTTTTCATGGTGTCGCAAAAATTATCGTCGTCATCTATGATTAAAATCAATGCCATGGTTGCCTCAATGGGATCTTGCCGGGGGGCAGAGCACTTCGTTGATGCCCCGGGATAAAATGCCCTTGTCGTAGGGTTTTACAATGAACTGCTTGATATTGGACGATTCCTGGCGACTGAACTCCACATTTCGGCCGGACACCATAATCACGGGCAGTCCCGGCAGAATCCGGGCCAACTGCCGGGCCAGTTCCAGTCCGGAAATTTTGGGCATGTCATAGTCGGTGATGACCAGGTCAAAGCCCGACGGATTTTGCCGGATCAGCGCCAGGGCCTGGCTTGCACTGTCTGCGACAGTGACCAGATATCCCAGCTTTTCAATGATCCGGGGCACGCTCTGCCGCTGTTCCGGGTCATCCTCCACAAACAAAATGGTGCCCTGCCCCAGGCAGACATTGTTTTCTGCCGGCCGCTCCTCGTCATCCACCTGGTCCATGCGGGGTAAAAGCACCGTAAAGCGCGTCAGGTCATAGGCTTTGCTGGTCAGGGAAATGGCACCGTTATGACCCTGGACAATACCGTGGACCATGGAAAGCCCCAGCCCGGTTCCGATATTTTTACCCTTGGTGGAAAAAAATGGATCAAACACCTTATCCAAAATTTCAGAATCAATGCCGGGACCGTTGTCCGAGATGGTCAGTTCAACATAATGGCCCGGGGGCAGATTAAACGTGTCCTCGCTGTCCGGGTCAGGATTGGTTAACAAGCGTTCATCCAGTTTCACTTCAATGCGGCCGCTTTTCCCGCCCAAAGCCTGGAACGCATTGGTACACAGGTTCATCACCACCTGGTGAATCTGGATGGCATCCCCCCGGCACATGAACTTGCCCTGGGCCATGTGTTTGACCACCTCGATGTTGCCGGGCAGCGATGTCTCCACCAGTGCCATGGCGTCTTTGACCACCCGGGCCAGATCCAGTTTCCTGAACCGGACATGGCCGGGCCGGCTGAAGGTGAGAATCTGTTTGACCAGCTCCGCCCCCCGTTTGCCGGCCGAAAGCACCCGGGCAAGATCATTGTGGGTCAAGGAGTCTTCGGGTACATCGTCCATGGCAAGCTCGGTGGAATTGATGATAGAGGTCAATATATTGTTGAAATCATGGGCAATGCCCCCGGACAGGATACCCAAGGCCTCCATCTTCTGGGCCTGGGCCAGCTGTTTTTCCAAATTGATTTTTTTGGTGATATCCTCGGCCGTGCTCAATACGCCTGCCACCCGGTTTTTTTTATCCAGCAAAGGAACTTTATTGATCTCCAGCCACACCTGTTCCTGGTCGCTGCGCTGGATTTTCAGCAGCCGGGCATGGAAGGGAGCGGCGGTCTCAAGCACTTCGCGCCCCAGTTGCCGGGACTCTTCGGCGGTGTGGGCCAGGTCCGGCACCGATGAAATATCCCGGTTGATAATCTCGGCTTTGTCCTGGATTTTAAAAAATTTAAGAAATGAAAGATTCACGTCCACAAGGTTCAGATTCATATCCTGCCAGAAGACCAGGTGGGGGATATTATCCAGGATCAACTGCAACTGCATTTTGGATTTTTCCATGGCCAGGTTGGCCTTTTTTTTCTGGACCATGCTGACGGCCAAAAGCACCACCATGCTGGTCAGAACAAAAAGCCCTGAGATAATCAGCCAGAAAATCCCTCGGTTGAGCCGGTAAAAATCGTAGGGTTCATTTATGATTTGGCTACCCTCGGGCAGCAACGACATATCCGCCCCAAGTCGTTTGAGGACGTTATGGTCAAAAATATAGGCATGGCCTTCGGCTGTTTTCACAGGGATGTGAGCCGGATCTTCCCCGTCCAGAATGCGCAGGGCCAGCCGGGCAGCCGCCTTTCCCTGGGCCTGGCCCGAGGCCAACTTACCCCCTACAATACCGGTCCCCATGAGGAACTCCCAGGACGAGTACACGGGCCGGTCTGTGGCCCGGCAGATCATGGCGGCAATCTCTTGAATACTGTACAGGTTAGCGCCCGCCCCTTCAGATCCCCCGGGCACAATGTATAGCAGGGTATCCGGGGAGAGATTTTTCAGGTAATCGGGCGTACCGTTTTTTAGCGCCTGGAGTTGAAATCCGGTCTTAAAGGTAAAGGAAAAGTCAATTTTTTCCTGTTCAATGGTCTGGCGGATTTCACGAATAATGGCCCGGGAGGTGACGCTGTTACTTCCGATGATCACCATTTTCCGGGCGTTGGGATGCAGACGCCGGATGATATCCATATTTTCCTTGAACGCCACTGTCTCTGCGATCCCGGTAATGGCCGGCTGTCCCGCAATCATGGTAGGATGATAATCGTTAATGCCGCAAAACACAATGGGTACCCCGGCAAACAAGCCGGCCCGGTACTTCAGAGCAAAGTCCAGGGCATTGTTGTCCGACGTGATAATCACATCAAACCGGTCCCGGGCAAATTTGGCCTTAATATAGTTGAACAATATGGTCTGCATTTGTTCGTTTTCGTACCGCTTGGCATCCAGATACTCCATTTGAAAATTCAGACTCTGACTCTCCTTGGGAAGAACCTGGCGAATGCCCTCAAGGATGTTGTCGGACCATGCATATCCGTTGTTGTAGGAGTTCAGGTAAAGAATCCGCTGGTTTCTGCGGCCGGCGGTTTCCTGGGCTGCCGCACAGCAGACAATGGTTCCCGCAAGCAGGTACATGGCGACACTATATATGTAGTATTTAATCAAAAGTCTGAAAATTTTCGCCCGCCTTATCCTCGACGAAATTTGCTGTTTGCGGTCGGACCCTATGTAACGTATGGGCATAAAGGAATCATCCCGATTTAAAACTTAGGTTAATGCAGACGTTCATGATACCTGAAAACCTAAGCCTTTGGCAATGGTCGGTTCTTGCGGACAGCTGGGATCAGTGGATCAATTTTGTTATAAACAGATCAGCCACCTCTATGAGGATCAGAATGATGATTATCCACTCCAGCTGAGAACTGTGGCTGTGCTGTGAAAGGTCTTTAAACAGCTCCAAATTCTCCTGGACAATGCTTAGATTCTCCTGAATGTAACGGTAACGCAGTGTGATATCAAGTTCACGGGTCAGAGCGGTATTCAGCTCGTCAAGGCTTTGCTCCTCCCACATGAGCTGAGGGGTGTCAAAAATATAGAGGTTGCGGGCAATTTGATTTTTTAAATTCAGCGCTTTTCCTATAAACTGGATCAGTTGCCGCCCTTTCAGATCAACGCTTCCTTTTGTCTCCAGCTGGGTAGTGTAAACCCTGGTCTCCTCTAAAAGGTCTTCAGACTGTGAACTGTAATAGCCGATGGCAATGGACTGGGCGATGGAGAACATGATCGTGTAGACCTTATCCACCTCGTATGAAGTTAAAACAACTTTATTGAAAAGGACTTTGCGCTGTTTCTTGCTGTCGATTTCAATGGTATATTTTTCACTCTCAAAGTCCGATGTGGATTCAAGCTCTAAAATATCGCGGATGGATTTCAGGATAAGGGTTTGTTCACCCTGGTCAACATCGACAAAAACCACACTGCCGTAATTGGCAATAAAGATATAACCGCCGTCCTCGGTCACATAAAAAAGTTCGGTCGGCTCTTCCCTGACCAATTTAAAAAGCAGAGATTTTTTTATAACGTCTATATTGATATTGCTATTGACATGCAGCCCATAAACTAATTTTTCCACCATGCCCTCCAATTAAAGAAGATCATAACATACTGAAACAGAATTAAAAAAGAAACTGATATTTCCATGATTTTTTGCCCATTGCCGGTTCATGGGGGTTTATCGTATCCAAGTACCTTGGCGAATCCCTCTTTATCCCGGCAATGGATCCTGAGCTGCAAAAAATTGCCGCCGCCGCCACCAAGGGAAAAGAGACCACCCTGGATAAGGCCCAAGCCCTCTATGACTGGGTGGTTGAAAATACATTCCGTGATCCTGCCGTCAAAGGCTGCGGCTTAGGAAGCCCCACCAGAACACTGCAGCAGTGCAAGGGCGGCGGCAAATGCGCGGATCTGTCCGCCGTATTTGTCACCTTGCTGCGCGCCGCCAATATCCCTGCCCGGGACGTGTACGGCCTGCGCCTGGGATCTCCCCAAGACGGCGATGTCACTTCAGGATTCCACTGCTGGGCTGAATTTTACCTGCCCGGTACCGGATGGGTCATGGCTGATCCGGCGGATGTCAGAAAAATGATGCTGGTGCACAAGCTTGAGCTCAAAGACGCGGCCACCGATGACTGGCGCAAATTTTTCTGGGGTGGAGATGACCTGTTCCGCCTGGTATTGGAGAAAAACTCCAGGGGCGTTAATCTGAACGGTGCAGACGGCCCCATTCCCTATTTCATGTATCCGGCGGCCCTGGTGGACGGCAAAATGCTCGACTACTTTGACGCCAAAACCTTCAGCTACAACGTAAACTTTAAAGCAGACCAGATGTAAAACCCGTTACACGTTCAAGGCCGGTGGGGAGACATACCCCACCGGCCTTTTTATTACCTGATGTATTGATAGGGATATAAGAAATTTACCATGGAAAACAGACGACAATTTATTAAAAACGGGCTGATATTCTGCCTGGGGACCGGCGCAGCTGTGGTGGCCACAGACCGGGCTCACGCCTTCTCCTCCCGTGACACCGGAAAATGGGGCATGATCATTGACACGGCCCGCTGTTCGGGCTGCCAATCCTGTATGGTGGCCTGCAAACTGCAGAACCATACCGTCGAAGGCCGTTTCAACACCCGGATTACGGACCGGGAAACCGGAACCTTTCCCAATACCGCCCTGCATTTTCAAGCAGATATCTGCCGGCACTGCAATCCTGCGCCCTGTGTTGATGCCTGCCCCACAGGAGCGGCCTTTATCCACCCCTCAGGCATTGTGCTCACGGACTGGCAAAAATGCGACGGCAACGGTGCCTGTATAGATGCCTGCCCCTATGATGCCCGGTTTCATGACCCACGATTCAACAATAAAACCGACAAGTGCGATCTGTGCCTGGACCGCATTAACCAGGGCCTTGTGCCCGCCTGCGTGGAAAACTGCCCGTCCAACGCCCGGATTTTCGGACGTCTGGACAAGCCCGAAGGCGAATTTGCCGACTACCTTTCCGCACTGTCCGAATCAGAGTGTACCCAAAGCGCCGTCCATGTGATCAAGTCCGGCAAAGGAGGTTTAAATGACTAAAAAAACCGATGCCCCCAAAGGCATGACCCGCCGGCAGGCGATCAAAACAGGCGGGGCTGCGGCTGCGGCCGGGATCATTGCCGCGTCAAAGCATGCCGATGCCGACGATGCCAAACCTGCCTTTGTAAATCCAAGAGAACTTGAACAGGCCGCAGACACCCGGATGTCCGAAGAGACAAAAACCGTTCACTCGGTCTGCCTTGCCTGCAATGCCAGGTGCGGGGTGCGCGGAGTGGTCAAGGACGGAAAGCTGATCAATATTTCAGGCAATCCCTATCACCCCTACAATATGCAGTTTTCTCCCATTGATTACGACACCCCGGTGAAAGAGGCCATGCTTCACAAAAGCCCTGTGTGCGGCAAGGCCCTGGATACCCCCCAGCATATGACAAGCCCCTACCGCCTCAAACGGCCCCTCAAGCGATCCGGCCCCAGGGGGTCCGGGAAGTTCGAACCCATTGAATGGCAGGATCTGATCCGGGAAGTCAGCCGGGGCGGCAAACTGTTTGCCCATTTAGGCGAAGACCGTATGGTGCCGGGGCTCAACCAGGTGCTCTCCGATGAGCCCATTGATCCGAACGACCCCTATCTTGGCAGCAAGCGCAACGGGTTTGTGTTTCTCACCGGCCGCCTGCAAAGCGGACGCAAAGAATTCATTGACCGGTTTGTCAAAGCATCGGTGGGCTCAAAAAATCGTATCGGCCACACCGACATCTGCGGTCTGGGTTTCCGCATGGGCAATTTTGCCTTGAGCGGCGGCAGCCAGGTGGAACTCAAAGCAGACCCCAAAAGCGCCGACTACATCCTGGTGTTCGGTGCCAATATTTACGAAGCCCTTCAGCCCGGTGTCAACACCTATGGGGCCATCGTATCCCGGCGCCAGGCCGACGGCACCCTCTCCTTTTCCATTGCCGACCCCAGGGCCACCCGGGCCGCGGCCCACGCCAAGGACTGGCTGCCGGTCAAGCCGGGAAAAGACGGGGCGCTGGCCATGGGCATCATCCGCTGGATGATGGAGAACAATGCCGTGGATACCAGATATTTAAGCCTGCCCAATGACGCACAGGTCAGCAAAAACGGATACGGGGTATTGTCCAATGCAAGTTTTCTGGTGATCTGCGATCCGTCCCACCCCGATGACGGCGCTTTTTTGCGCATGAAACATATTGATCCGGCGCTTGGGGACGAACGGGCAGAGGCGCATGTGGTGTTTGCTGAAAACGGTAATGTCCCGTTACCGGCAGATACCGTGGACAGGGCAGACATCAAAAAATCATGTACGGTAAAGGATTATTTCGGCAACGTTATCCATGTAAAAACCGCCTATGAACTGCTCTGGGAAGCGGCCATGTCCCATAGCCCCAGCCAGTACGCCGAGGCCTGCGGCATCAGTGAAGAACAGATTGCCACCACAGCCAAAGAGTTCTCCTCCCACGGCACCAAAGCGGCCGTCACCCAGTATCACGGGGCCGGCAACTATGTGAACGGCACCTATGCCGCCTATGCCGTTGCCGCATTGAACGTGCTGGTGGGCAGTGTGAACATGAAAGGCGGGTATCTTAAAGGCGGGGGTGGATGCGGCAAGCCCCTTTCCGGCCTGTTTGACCTCAAGTCCTTTGAAGGCAGCCATAAAAATGGTGGCGTGGCCATTTCACGGGAAAAGGCCCACTATGAGAAGACAGCTGAATTTGCCCGGAAAAAAGAGGCCACAGGATCGGGTTATCCGGCCCATCGCCCCTGGTTCAGCTTTACCAAAGGCGGGCTCAGCGTCGAGGCGTTGAGCGGCATTGACGCCCAGTACCCGTATCCGGCCAAGGTGCTGTTCACCTATCTTTACAATCCGGTTTACTCCATCCCGGGGGGATACCGGTTCAAGCAGACCCTGACCGATCCGAACAAGGTGCCCCTGCACCTGTCCATGGACATTGCCGTGAACGAGTCCAACATCTATGCCGACTATATTGTGCCGGATCTGACCTTTGCCGAAGGCCATTTCGGATGGCTGACACCCCATGCGCCCGGTCTCTCTTTTACCGGCATCAGAACGCCCATGGTTGAACCCTTGACCGAAAAAACGCCGGACGGCAGGCCCATCTGCACGGAGACCCTGCTCATTGACCTTGCCGTGGCATTAAATCTCCAGGGATTCGGCAAAAATGCCATCAAGGCGGCAGATGGCTCATACCACGATCTGTTCAGGGCCGAGGATTTTTATCTTCGCGCCTTTGCCAACATTGCCCATAACGCAGATCTTGCCCCGGCATCCAAAGCTGAAATGGATTACGTGGCATCGGCCTATCCGGTGGCCCGGCACCGGGGTATGCTCAGTCAGGAAGCCTGGCAGAAAGTGTGCACCATGCTGGCCCGGGGTGGAATTTTCAAACCCTATGATGCGATGTTCAAAGGAGAGGTTTTTACCAAGGGCCTGTCCCAGGCCCATCTGTACAATGAGAGCCTGGCAGGTGCCGTCAACGCCCTGACCGGTGAACGGTTTTCAGGATCTCCCGCATGGGTGGCCCCCAGGGATGCCGGCGGCCAGCTGCTGGACGACCTTGAAAGCAGTTTTCCCTTTTCCATCGTGACTTACAAAAATAGGCTGCACACCCAGTCGAGGAGCCTGTGGTCCGCCCTGGCCATGGAAATTGAGAATTCCAACCAGGTGGAAATGAACACCCAGGATGCAGACAAGCTTGGCCTGGCAGACGGAGATGAGGTGATTGTGTCCTCCCGGAGCAACCCCGAAGGCATCCGGGGCAAAGTCCGCCGGACAGGCCTTGTAAGACCCGGTTGCATCGCAGTCTCCTTTCATTTTGGACACACCCAGTTCGGTGCCACGGCCCTGACCGTTAAAAACGGAGACGCTGCCTTCCTGGGCGGAAAAGATGTGATGAAAAACAATATGCTGATTGCAAATCAAAAATTTGCCGCAGGTTTGAATTTCAACGATGTCGCCCTGCTCGATCCGAAGTTGAACCAGACCCCCATGGTGGACCTTGTGGGCGGCATCCCTGATTTTTCCAGCACCCGGGTCAAGGTGATCAAAGCCTGATTTTGGCCAGTATAATGAGTATATAACAGTGCTGTTTTAAATCCTTCCGGCCTCTTTTATCAAAGGGGCCGGATTTTTTGTATACATTGCCCGACCGCAGTTAGATTATACGCCCGGCAATTTTGAACCAAGGGTTATCATGTTTCAACCGCTGGCCAGGATGAGGTGATTATCCGGGAGGATATCCGTTCTCATGAATCCTGATGCCAAATCACGTTATCTTTGCCTCTATCCGACCCGGCATAAGCACTTGTCAACTGCCTAAAAATTCATTACATTTGACTCACGCTTTAGATTACTTTCCGTTCCCGACATAAACTAAAGGCTCCAGACTGCCCCCCCCCCCCCCCCCGGAGGGGATCAACTTTTTAAGAAATTGAGGTGACATGCAACATATTGTAGGTATAGGAGATATGAAAGTCAGTAATCAGGTGGACGAGACCATTACGGCCCCCTCAATTGGTTCCGGTATCGGGCTTGTGGTATATGACCCGGAAGCAAGAGTGGCGGGAATTCTTCATTATATGCTGCCGGACGCTTCCATTGACGAAACCAACGCAAAAAATCAGCCGCTCATGTTTGCTGACACCGGGATTCCCGCATTATTTAAACAGGCATACATACTGGGTGCTGAAAAAAACAGAATCAGGGTTTTTGCTGCCGGAGGTGCCCAAATTATTAACCAGGAAAAGGAATTTAATATTGGACAACGCAACTATACAGCGCTATCGAAAATATTGACCCGAGAGAATGTTTCCATCTGGAAACAGGCAGTGGGCGGCAATTTTAACCGGACCGTCGCAATAGACATCGCCACCGGTAAGATCTTTTTGAAAACTTCGGGGCAAGGCGAGGTGGAACTATGACAAACTTTCAGGAAATGGCCCAGGAAATAAAAAACTTAACACCCATCCCCGCCGTGACCATGTCTCTTTTGAAGGTTGTGGAAGACCCCAGCAAGACCATGGATGATGTAACCAATATTATCCAGTATGATCCGGCCATCACCGCAGATGTCCTTCGAAGCGCCAATTCTGCATACTTTGGGTTGAAATACCCCGCTGAGACCGTTTCGGACGCGGCCAGGATGCTGGGCACGAACAGACTTGTGGAGCTTGTCTTGCTGAAAGTCGCGTCCAAAATAATACAAGGGCCTTTGGGCGGATATGATATGCATGAAGGGGCGTTGTGGCAACATTCAGTAGCCTCAGCCATCATGGCCAAACAGCTGGCGGTCCAACGCGGACTATCCCATCCGTGCAGCATATTTACCGCAGCTCTTCTCAAGGACATCGGTAAGACCGTGATGGATAAATATGTCCAAAACGCATATAAAAAAATTCACACTCTGGTTATCAACGAGAATTTCAGTTTCATGGAGGCGGAGAGGCAAGTAATTGGCGTGGACCACGCAGAGCTTGGCGGGATGATGGCCCGGATATGGAATTTTTCTCCCAAAATGGTAATGATCATCAATAATCACCATCTCTCCCAAAAAGGCGTGGCAAAGGACAAAGAGACCATAGTCGTCTACCTGGCCGACTGTATATGCATGATGATGGGCATGGGTGTTGGTGCAGACGGTCTGGCCTACAGATTCCACCATCAGGCCGTTAAAGAGATCGGAATTTCAGCAGATGAAATCTCAACCATCATCGCGAACTTCATTCCCCAGATGAAGGAAGTGGCACAGCTGTTAAAGATGATCTGACCGACCCGACGTATTCATCCGCCATGAATACCCAGATTTTGAGTTACCATCAAGGCACGCCAACGTCATCAGATTACTCCTGATATCCGTTGGCGTAACGCCGGGGGTGGTTTAAAAGACACGCAGTCGGGCGATTTTATTTTGAACATGGACCTTACTGCAACTGTTTTCTGCATTCATCGGTTTTTATCTTATCCATGACATCAAAGAGCTGGTTGGTAAGCGATTCGATGGTCATGATAAAATCCACAACTGAATCAAAACAGGCGTCCTCCCCCCGGCACTCATACAACACTGTGCTGATTTCATTTTCAAGCTGCTTATTGAACGCCACTGTCTTTTCCCAGAACGGATTATTTGTAAAATCTTTGTGGGCGCTTTTATCAATCCATTTACCCACCGGTGTCCTACCTTCAATCCCGCTGCTGACAGTGAGTGATGACACAGACTCAGTGAGATTGCAGACATAGTTGATCATCTCAAGCTTTAATGCTGCTATTTCAAAAACAAGGGCCATGTCACAAATGCCGGCCATCGGCTGTTCCCGGGTATTTGCATTGGCAGACGTTGCCACAAGGCTCTCGATATCCATGCGTATATTGTCTGCATAGGCATTGACTTTTTCTCCCACGGCAGCGTTTGTCTCTGTAATGGCGGCAACCTCCTGGGAGGATTGGTCCAGGGCTGTAATCTTTTCCTGCTGTCCTGATGATCCTTCTGCAACCTCGTTTATCGTTGCCACAACGGTATTGATTGTCTGATTAATCTTTGAAAGCGCTTCCTTGGTTTGATAGGATAACTCCTTAACCTCCTGGGAAACAACGGCAAATCCCTTGCCATGTTCACCCGCACGGGCAGCCTCAATTGTTGCATTGAGGGCAAGCAGATCCGTCTGTTCTGCAAGGTCACTTATAGTGCTGATGATATTCTGCATTTCCTTGGTCTCCTCAAGCAAGGATTTGACCTTTTCGTTATTTTCTGAGACGACAGATGAAAGCGCGCTGATGGACTGGGTGGTTTTGGATATGAGATTGAACTGTTCATGGGAGGCTTGTCGTAACTCGGCAGACGCGGTATTTAGATCCTCAACCCGGCTCTCCAGATTTGAACTGACATAATGGATAAAGGACATCAGTTCCGATATGGAAACTCCTAATGTATTGATGGAAGATATGAGGCCGCCCATGGTCCCGGATGCTTTTCCCACCTGAAGCTGGGTCGTAAAATTGGATTCGGAAAATTTTAAAATGGCACTTGAAATATTTGTAAACTGATTCCGGGTGCTCACAAGCAAGTCATTGAAATGTTCTACGAGAAGAGAAATATCTTCCTGTTCGGTGTAAGAGGTCATTTCAAAATTGTAAAAGCCGTATTTAACCTGCTTCACCGCAGACTCCACCTCTCCGATTGTTTGGGCATTCTGCTTTACGATTTCCATTTCGTGGCGAAAAAACTCCTTGGTTTTTTCCATATTTTCGTTGATAACTGTGGCCATCCGGCCAATCTCGTCACGGGAGGAAATATGTATCAGCGCTGCATCCTCCTGCTCTTTATTCAGAAATTTAAAAAAATCGGTGAGACCGTTGTTAAAGACAAGGAGGGGTTTGAGAACCATCCTGCGCATGGCAAGCATGACAAATAGACTCAAGGCCACCATGACCCCTGCGATAAGAAAGAGGTAGGATCGGGATATATTTTTAGCAATATCAATCAGAGAATTAAGCACTTCAATCTTTTCGCCAAGCACATGGATACCGACCTGGTTGCCTGAAAAGTCTGTAACAGGCTCATATGTCACAAAAAATTCCGGCGTAATGGTGTAGCCCTGGTCAAGGAGTTTCCGGTAGTCAACCTGCTTTGCAAAATCAACCGTTGTTTCTGAAAACCACTTTTTATTTGCAATATAGTATTGATCGATCTTTCCGTTTTTAGACAAATCCGGAGAGATTTGGGCATTATCTGTATTGGCAAGCATGATATACCGTAAATCCGCTTTTTCAAAATCACGGCTGACGCTGCCGACCCCCTGGATAAATTCAAGGGACCCGACCGTCACCCCGTTATCCACAACGGGGACGATCCCGCGGATAACAACTCCGGCCAGACCGGTTTCAATACCCGCCCAGCTCTTTTTGTCTTTGACCACCTGCTCAAGGCTGGGACGAAAGGAATGCAGGTCATCCCCGTATTTATCGCGTTTCCAACTTCGTGCAAAGGAGATGAGATCCGTTGTGTGCAGATGAAGTTTGATGCCCTTGAAATTTGAGTTTTGCCTGTACAAAGCGCCGATTTCGTCAATAATCTGAAACGCATAATCCCGGTCGTTTTCCTTCAACGCCTTCTGCAGAGAACGATTGGCGGCAAAACCAATGGCATTGGTCAATCCGACATCTTTTTTCTTGCTGATCTGGGCTGCCAGTGCATCGTGTAAAAATTTTATTCGTTCATGAATTTCTTCCCGGGTAAGTCTTTTGCTCACATGGTTTGAGTAGACAAGGCCCGTGCCAATACCGATAGCTGCAACCAAAATGATAACAAAAATGATTTTAACATTGATGCTGTATTTCATAATCGTTCGTCCCCTCTGTTTGTGCATACTTAAGACAAAAGATAATCCTTACAATATGAACCTTACTGAGAGCCGTTTGAATGGCAGAAAATATCTGAATTTTAGGATTTTTTAATATCAAATAATATCAAAAAATTTTCAGGAGGAAAAGATGCTTTTTCCCAAGAGAATTTCACTGCGATATCAAATTCTAAAAGAGTCCTTAAACAAACAGGAGGATTGAGCTGATAGAATATCAACTTTAAATTGATTCCTTAAATCAGAATCACGGCCCGGGCTTAAATGAAATATTTTATTTAAAAACAAGGCCTTGTTTTTCTTTTAAAATAGGGCACAGACCATACTGCAACATACAATAGTTCAGGAGTTTCAACCATGGAACATAAAATAGATCAACACTACACCTTATACATAAACGGTGAATGGATTGCGCCCAAAAAGGGAGAAACCTTTACCACAACATGCCCGGCCGACGGCAGGATCCTTGCCACTTGTGCTGATGCAGGCCCAGAGGATGTAGACCTTGCTTACAAGGCCGCACAACAGGCCTTTGAAACCTGGAAAAAAATATCACCCCAGCAACGGGCCGGGCTGCTGCTCAAAATAGCCGATGTTATCGATGAAAACACAGAGCATCTGGCCCAGGTCGAGACCCTTGACAACGGCAAGCCGATCCGGGAGCCCCGGAATATTGACATCCCGATGGCGGCAGATCATTTCCGCTACTTTGCCTCAGCGGTGCGCACCGAAGAGGGATCAGCCACCATGATCGACGACAAGACCATGAGCCTCATCCTAAACGAGCCCATCGGCGTGGTCGGCCAGATCATCCCGTGGAACTTTCCATTCCTTATGGCGGCCTGGAAAATTGCACCGGCGCTGGCCGCCGGAGATACCGTGGTCATCAAACCCTCTTCTGATACCAGCTTGAGCCTGCTTGAACTGGCAAAGCTGCTGACAAACATTCTGCCCCCAGGCGTCGTCAACGTGGTCACAGGCAAAGGACGCACCACAGGCAATGCCATGTTATCCCATCCGGGCTTTAACAAACTGGCCTTTACAGGTTCCACAGACGTCGGCTACCAGATCGCCGATGCCGCAGCCAAAAAGCTGATTCCCGCCACCCTGGAACTTGGCGGCAAATCCGCAAATATATTTTTCCCCGACTGTCCCTGGGATAAGGCTGTGGAAGGTGCCCTTTTAGGTATCTTGTTCAACCAGGGCCAGGTCTGCTGTGCAGGCTCCAGAATTTTTGTCCATGAAGAGATCTATGACAGATTCCTGGCAGAGATAAAAGAGCGGTTTGAAGCCGTTAAGGTCGGGCTTCCCTGGCAGGAGGATACGATCATGGGTGCACAGATCAATGAACGGCAGACCCAGAAAATCCTGGGCCACATAGAAGCGGCAAAGCTTGAGGGCGCAGAGGTCATCACCGGCGGCGTACGGCTGACCGACGGAGAACTTGGCAAAGGCAGCTTTCTTGCGCCCACCATTTTGGCATGTGCGAACAATCGTATGACTGTAACCCAGCAGGAGATCTTTGGACCCGTGGTCTGCGTGGTCAAATTCAAAGATGAGCAGGAAGTCATTGACATGGCCAATGACAGCATCTACGGGCTGGGCGGCGCCGTATGGACCCGGGACATCAACCGTGCCATGAAGGTTGCACGGTCTGTGGAAACCGGACGTATGTGGGTTAATACCTACAACCAGTTGCCGGCCCATGCCCCTTTGGCGGATACAAAAAGTCCGGCATCGGCCGCGAAAACCACAAAATGATGCTGTCCCACTACAGCCAGTCCAAAAACATCTTTATCAGCCTGGACGAAAATCCCGCCGGGCTGTATTGATACCGTAACAGTTACAAAAATCCCGGGGCCGGATATGCAAGGCACCGGGCATGCTAATCTATAACTTGGGACACCGTACTTAACTGACCGAAAGTATGTATGGTGTCCCCCCAATTTTTAAAACTTCCAGGAAAAATGGGACTGTTCCAAACCCAACAAAATTATTCAACCGCCTTCTCCCTCACCCATCACCAAGACAATACCATTTAAAAAACCTTAAAATCTCCATGATTGACAACGATTATTTATGCAGATATAAAAAATGTCCTCGCTGATTCAGTTTGTTTAAAAACATGCTGCTTCTGCGCTCAAAATGAAAAAGTGTTTTTTTCATGAATGGTAATTGGGGCTGCGTATTGCAGTTACTTGTTGAGAAAGAAAAAGGAAGAAAGGTATGAAGTTAACAAAATTTATTTTAATTATTGGTTTAGTTTTGTTTAATTCCCAGGCCTTTGCCGGCGATGCTGTAAGTTCTGTAAACGGTAAACTGGATTTCTCCTATGGAGATATGGATTCAAACAGAGGCAGGAGTCTGACAGGCAGTATCAATATCCCGCTGGCCAAATATTGGGGCTTGCAGGCAAATGGGCTCTATACACATGTTTCCCAACGAAGTTTCTATGGTGCAGGGATGCAGCTTTTTTGGAGGGATTCCGACAAAGGACTTATTGGGGTTGGGGTTGCAGGTGTTCATAACAGCGACATTGACTCCTACATTGGCGGCATGGTGGGGGAATATTACCTGGGGGCGTTTACCCTTGGGGTGAAGGCCGGTGTTGCCAATATTGATTATGCCATTGGCCCGGTGCCTTTCATTGAGACCGATGAAACAGATCCATATGTGGGTGCTTCAATCGGTTTTTACCCAATTGAAAACCTGTTGCTGGAGGCATCGTATTCCTATTCATTCGACAACAATTTATATGCGTGCAAAATCGAATATCAAACCCCAGTTCAAGGATTCAGTGTTTTTGTAGACCTTTCAACAGGGGATCAGAATTATGATCAAAGCTTATTGGGTATCAGGTATTATTTTGGTAAAGAAAAAAGCCTGATAAAACGTCATCGTGAAGATGACCTGCAAAATAACGTTACCCATGTCATCAACAATATCGGCACCTATGGTGCGGAGTACAACAAAGAAGCCAAAGCGTATAATGAAAAAGCCCGGGCTTACAATGAAAGCTTAGAGTTAACGGCGCCCGAGTCTACGGGTTTAACGCCTGTCTATGATTCTGATTCATGGGGCACCGAATTTTCATGGAGCTCCTCCGAAATGGCTATTTATGACTCTGATGACTGGGGCTTTACAGCAACGGCGAGTAATGCTGAGTACTCAATAGTAACTGATGATAGTGCTGAGGCGTATTAAAATAACTTATCCATAGTTTGGGCTGAGCCTGGTTTATTGATGAACCAGGCCGGCCGATCAATTCATACGTTTTCAATCAAAATTCAAAAATCCTGTGTTCAGGGATGACATCAATGTCGTGAACCGCACCTGAAATCATGCAGATGAGTTCCCTGTTAAATCTTTTCCTTCTACCCGTTAGATTCCCTGAATCCCACGTTGTCCGATTTTCAAGACCGGTCGGATTGGATAGTCCGTTTTTCCGGACTTTTTATGGATTTGTCATGTCTTTAAAAATGGACTAAAATTAAAATCATCCATATTTTCAAAGCGTTGAACATCTCGGCATCCTTTTTGTATTAGATGCACCAGGCATGCGGCAGATGGATATAGTTCCGTCGAATCGTCGCAGATACATTTAACGACCCGGACCGGCATGTACAGCGGAACCGAGCAGTCCATCAGGCACCAAGGGTCCCATGTTTTTGGATGAAAAGGAGAAGAGGTTTGTCACTTACTTTATCAGCATTGATTGCGTTTATTCCCATTGCCATGGTGTTAATCTTTATGGTTGGATTGAGGTGGCCCGCCACCCGGGCTATGCCTTTGGCATGGCTTGTCTGCGCCCTGATCGGGGCAACCCTCTGGAAAATGCCGGCAGGCCTTGTGGCCGCATCCACCCTGAGCGGGTTCGGCAGCGCCATTAACGTACTGATCATCGTGTTTGGTGCCATTCTCATCCTCTATACCCTTAGAGAAAGCGGCGCCATGGAAACCATTTCATACGGTTTTACGACCATTTCTCCGGACCGCCGGGTCCAGACCATCATCATTGCCTTTTTGTTCGGTGCCTTTATTGAGGGCTCTGCCGGGTTCGGAACCCCTGCGGCCATTGCCGCACCGTTGCTGCTGGGCTTAGGGTTTCCCGCCCTGGCTGCGGTGTGCGTCTGCCTCATGTTCAACTCCATCCCCGTCACCTTCGGGGCAGTGGGAACCCCCATCTGGTTCGGGCTTAAAAACCTCAAACCAGTTGTAGAGCAGGCCATTGGCCAGGGCGCATCCGTGGCCTCCTTTGACGCCTTCATGCACCAGGTGGGTGTTTTTTCCGCCCTGATTCATGCTGTGGCCGCCATCCTGCTTCCCCTGTTCGTTGTCTGTTTTCTTACCCGTTTTTTCGGTAAAAACAAATCTTGGGGCGAAGGATTAGGTGTCTGGAAATTTTCCGTATTTGCCGGACTGTGCTATGCAATTCCCTATCTGTTCACAGCCATTGTTTTTGGTGTGGAATTTCCCTCATTGCTCGGCGGTCTCATCGGATTGGGTCTGGTGATCACCGGTGCCAAGAAAAAACTGTTTCTGCCCAAAGAGACCTGGGAATTTGCCGACCGTGCCCATTGGGAAAAAGAGTGGCTGGGAGATATTGAGCCCGGTTCCAACAACCTGATCCCGAAAATGAGCCAGCTGGCTGCCTGGACACCCTATATTCTCATTGCGCTGCTTCTGGTGCTCACACGTCTCTCTTTTCTGCCCTTTAAAGGCTGGGTGACCGCTTATGTGATCTCATTCCCCAAAATTTTGGGCTGGGAAACCGTTAATTTCACCATGAAACCGTTTTACCTGCCCGGCGTGGTTCCCTTTATGCTGGTTGCGATACTGACCATATTTATTCACCGGATTCCCGGACCCAAGGTTGCCCTGGCCTGGAAGGATGCCATCGTAAAGATGAAAAATCCCACCATTGCCATGCTCTTTGCCGTGGCCATGGTTGAAATCCTTAAACAATCAGGACACGGTACGGCAGGATACGCCTCCATGCCCCTGACCATGGCTGAATTTGTGGCCGGTCTGTGCGGAACATTATGGCCCATGGCCGCCTCTTATGTTGGGGCGTTGGGCGCGTTTATCACCGGCTCCTGTACGGTGTCCAACCTGCTGTTTGCCGATTTTCAATACGGCGTGGCCTCCACCACCGGCGACAGCCATATGATTATTGTGGCCCTGCAGGCCGTGGGTGCTGCCATGGGTAATATGATCTGCGTACACAACGTTGTGGCGGCCTCCGCCACCGTGGGCCTGGCCGGTATGGAAGGCACCATTATCCGCCGCACCATGATTCCCTGTCTGCTTTACGGACTGTTGACCGGCGTCATGGGCTTGCTTTTTATTTACGTCCTGTTTCCAGGGACTTTCTAATAGGAGAATACCGATGAGCTTATCTTCATCTTTAATTAAAGAATTTCAACACATCTGCGGCGAAAACGGGGTAATGACCTCGGAAGTTGACCGCCAGAATTATTCATATGATGCCGCCGTACTTGAACCGACCATACCTGCCGCCGTGATTCGTCCGGATAACAAAGAGGCCATTGGTAAAGTCATTTCCTTGTGCAACGACAACGGTACGCCGGTAACTGTCCGGGGGGCGGGCACAAATCTTTCCGGGGGCACCATCCCGGATAAAAACGGCATTGTGCTGCTCACCAACCGGATGAACAAAATCATTGAACTCAACGAAACCGACATGTATGTGCGGGTGGAACCCGGTGTGGTCACAGCCGATCTGGCGGCCAAGGTGGCAGCCAAAGGGCTGTTTTATCCCCCTGATCCCGGCAGCCAGGCCGTCTCGACCATTGGCGGCAATGTGGCGGAAAATGCAGGCGGTCTGAGAGGCTTTAAATACGGGGTAACCAAAGATTATGTCATGTCCGTGGAGTTCTTTGATGCCCTGGGCCGCAAGGTCACTTCCGGCTCCAAAACTGTAAAATGCGTCACCGGATACAACCTGGCCGGACTGATGACGGCATCCGAAGGCACCCTTGGCGTATTCAGTGAAATCACCCTGAAGCTGATTCCCCCGCCGGCCGCCTCCAAAGCCATGATGGCGATCTACGACAGTATTGAAGGTGCCACCCAGACCGTGGCCGCCATTATTGCGGACCGGATCGTTCCCAGTACCCTTGAGCTTATGGATAACTTCACCATCAATGCGGTGGAAGATTTTTCCAACGTAGGCCTGCCCCGGGACGCCAAAGCCCTGCTGCTCATCGAAGTGGACGGACATCCCGCCCAGGTGGCCGAAGACGGCGAACGCGTAGAGCAGATCTGCAAAAAACTTGGGGCCCGGGCCATCCAGGTTGCCCAGAATGATGCGGAAAGAGATAAGGTGTGGGAAGCCAGACGTGCCGCCCTGTCCGCCCTTGCCCGGCTCAAACCCACCCTGGTCCTGGAAGACGCCACCGTACCCAGAAGTAAAATTCCGGCCATGGTCAGCGCCGTGGAAAAACTGGCCCAAAAATATGATATCCCCATCGGCACCTTCGGCCATGCTGGAGACGGGAATCTGCACCCCACCCTGCTGACCGACCGGCGGGATGCAGAACAGTGGGAACGGGTTGAAAATTGTGTGGCCGACCTGTTTGATGCGGCTCTCGCCTTAGGGGGTACCTTGTCCGGCGAGCACGGCATCGGCATTGCCAAAGCAGGATTCATGAAAAACGAGGTGGGGCAGTCTTCCATCGACTTCTGCCGGACCATGAAAGCCTCCATAGACCCGAACAATATCCTCAACCCGGGAAAAATCATAGGACGGTAACATGTCAGAGCTAAACAAACTTGCAAAAAGTCTCAAAGAGATTGAAAACCAGCTCACGGACTGCATGAAGTGCGGGATGTGCCAGGCGGTTTGCCCGGTGTTTAAGCAGACCGGGGATGAGGGCGATGTGGCCCGGGGCAAAATTTTTCTTCTGGAACGTCTGGCCGACCAGATGCTTACCGATGCCAAGGGGGCCAAAACCCGGCTTGAAAAATGTCTGATGTGCGGCACCTGTGCCGCCAACTGCCCTTCCGGGGTAAAGATCCTGGAAATCTTCATGAAGGCCCGGGTCGCCTTGACCGAGTATATCGGACTTTCTCCTGTGAAAAAATTAATTTTCAGGGGTATGCTCAAACATCCGGAGCGTATGGATGCCCTTGTTGAAACCGCATCCAAATTCCAGAACCTTGGCACCAGCAAGGCAGACGCCAACCAGGGTACCCGGTGTTCCAAGCTGCTGTCCGGGGTGATCGGCAACAGGCATTTCCTGCCGCTGGCCAAAACCCCGTTCCATAAAACCACACCGTCACTGAACACCCCGGCCGGGCGTTCGGGGATAAAAGTGGCATTTTTCCCTGGCTGCGTTACCGACAAGATGAACCCTGAAATCGGAAAAGCGGTACTCAAGGTATTCAACCATCACGGGGTTGGCGTTTTTATGCCCAAGGGTCAGGCCTGCTGCGGCATCCCTGCCCTGGCATCCGGCGAGCAGAAAACCTTTGACACCCTGCTGGCCCACAATGCCGCTTTGTTTGCCCAAGAGAAATTTGATTACCTGATCACACCCTGTGCCACCTGTACGGCCACCATTAAAGAGATCTGGCCCATGATGGCCCAGGACGATTCAGTGGAAAAATTCAGGGCCAAACAATGGGCACCCAAAACCATGGACATCAGCCAGTTTCTGGTGGATGTGCTGCAGGTCGCCCCGGCCCAGGATTCAGGTAAATCGACAAAAGCCACGGTGACCTACCACGATCCCTGTCATCTGGCCAAATCCTTGAAGGTGAGAAGCCAGCCCCGGGATCTGATCCGGGCCAATGCCGACTGCACCTTTGTGGAGATGGCGGGGGCCGATACCTGCTGCGGAAACGGCGGTAGTTTTAACCTGCAGAATTACGACCTGTCCAAACAGATCGGTATGGACAAACGGCAGAATATCCTGGCCAGCGGTGCAGCCACTGTGGCTACGTCCTGCCCGGCCTGCATGATGCAGATCCGGGATGTGCTCTCCCAGAACCATGATCAGGTCAAGGTCAAACATGTCATTGAAATCTATGCCGACACCATCAAGGATTAAATGATTTGCCCATTTAGTCAGGCGCCCAGGGTAACGCCTATGGTGCCTGACTATCTCCGGGTGTTTTTTCCCATCTATAATCTGTATAAATCTTAAGATTCAAGCCCCCTTCCAGTGGCGTGTCCGGCTGGATACTGCCCAGCACGTCATGATTCCAATAGTAAATCAGGGCAGGCGTTAAATTCGCCCCCATCTGCCAGGGACAAGAACTACAATCCGCCCGAACGGTTTTGATCACCCGTTTGCAAAAAGCATCCAGGGTTTCATCTTCCCGGGTAGCCAATGCCCCGGATTTGCCGACGATGATGCTGTCTGCGTCCAGCACCCGGGTGGTGGGGGCCATGCCCTTAATCTCAATCACATCACCGGGGTGCAACCCCGCCTTAACGATAAACCGGTTTGTAAATTTAAGCGCTTTTTCACTGGTGCCGAAAATTTCGGCAATGCCGGGCAGATCATTATGGGTCTGGACAACATACTGAATTGTCTGGGGCAGCCCTTTTATTTTTGTATTGCCGGGTGGCAGGGGTTTCGGATTTTTGGCCCATTCAGGATACTGCCGTACCAGTTTAGCCGTCAAAGTAGGAGCCTCTATTTTTGTCAACAGTACATAGCCGTTGCTGCTTGCATAGGGATAGATTGAGTTTGCGTGTAAAAGATCCGGATTCAACGTATACAGGTCCGGGATCTTCTTTTTCAAGGCGTTAACTGATGTCCCGGCCTGAAGGGTTCTGCACTCAAACTTTGGTACAGGAAGCATGATCAATCTGTTTTGCTTAAGATAACGGTAAATCAATGCCGCCGCCAAACATTGTGGAATATACTCCCTGGAAAACGGCCCCAAAAAGCTGCTTTGGAAGATCGGTCCAAATTTTCTTGCCGGATCATCACCACAGTTGAGTAAGACATCCGCAACCATTTTGGTGCCGTGGTGGTAACTGGCAATACTTAATACCGTGCTGGCAAATACCCTGCGGTTGTCTCTTAAGTACCTGGCGCAGGCATCTGCTGATTTTTTATAATCGGTTCGCTCATCAAGCCCGGTTTCACTGATTTCTAAGCCGTAATGCATGGCAGTCCCGTCAAGAAACTGAAACATCCCCAAAGCCCCGGCATCGGACTGTGCACCGGGGTTAAATCCGCTTTCCACAAACGGCAGGGCAAAGGCGACATCTTCGGCGATACCATGTTTCTTAAATATTTTTTTTATGTCATGCAGGTATTTTTCGCTTCGCCGGATCATCATATTTGATGTCTCCACCTGCGCCACCGCATAATATTTGATAAAATAGCTGACGTGCCGGACCAGCACATCATCGACCTCAAACGCGGTTTCCCCCCAGTCGGCCATCATATCGGTCAACTGTGTTTCAACCGTGTAAAGATCAAAAGCCACAGGTTTTAAATTCACATGATTTTGCGCCATGGTCGTGCTGCTTTGAAGCAGGACCCCAAAAATCAGGACAATATATATAGCCATATATTTGCCCCTCAATGTTCTTTTATCCATGTTCCCTCCGATTCCCTATAACAGCCATGGGCTGACCTGACATGTCATCTGCCAGACTCAGCCCACAATAAACTTCAAAATTTTATCTTCTGTGCCTTCGGTGCTTTCCGTGGTTAAACCTTATAAAAAAAATCGCTATTTGTAAATCTCATCGGTGGCACCCAGCAGCAACATTGGCGGATCAAAACCAATAAACTGAGCTGTTTTCAAATTAATGGCGACCTTTGGTGGCCCTTCAAAGACCTGATCAAGCTGTCTGGGTTTGGCGCCGTTAAAAATTTTTGCAATCAGACTTGCATAGTATTGCCCCGCATGCTTATAGTTTGACTTGGAAATACTCATAAAAAGTCCGGCCTTGACTTCCTGTGATCCCGACATGGAAAATGTAGGTATTTTATATTTATTGGCAATCTCCACGATACGGAGAATGGTATTGGCATTCACACCGCCTTGCTGGGTGACATACAGTTTGATGATACCTGTACCCACGGCATCACTGGCGGATATAATCAGTGTCGGGGTTGAATGACGGTCGTTGGCCAGATCCTTGCCGGCCCAGGTGCCAAAGGCAAGCATCAGGTCAATGTCTTTTTGATTGTTAAACCGGTTGATTATCTGTTCCGTCATCTGTGCACGCAAATTTTTATCCCATTTGGCACTGTAATTGGCGTCCTTGACAAATTCGATGTAATCGTTTTTCATTTCAGTAGCCAGCCAGTTCCAGACAGCTGTGGTATATTCACCTTCATCTCTTGGAATGGTGGCGTTCTCAATCCAGCCAAGTTCCATTAAACCGGCAACCGTGGCAATAAACCATCCCTTATAATTGTAGTATTCACCGCCTTCATAGTATCCTATTCTCCATTTTTTCCCGTGATTTAAGGTGGGCTTTGTGCTGAAGATTAAACGGTTTGATAATATATTCATCGCGCCCGGCCTGAAGGCATCGTTGAGGGTCTTATGGCCTATTATCGTGTGCGCTTTCATGGTGTCAAATTCCGAATCATCCAGCCGGTCCGGCTTTAGCAGAACATGATCCGGAATGCCCACCTTGCCGATATCGTGCAGGGGGCTGGTTTGAAATATATTTTCGATAAATGACTCATCAAGCTCGTCGGCAAATACTTGATTTGCCTTTAAGTTTATAGAAAGTGTTCGGGAGTAGTGCCTGATACGCTCCAGATGATTTCCGGTTTCAGGGTCCCGGGACTCGGCCAGTTTGGCCATGGAAAAAATAACAATATCTCTGGTTTGCAGGTGAATGGTCCGCTGGGCCGGCCTGAGCCTTGAGGCCAGTTCCTGTTTACGAAACGGCTTGGCAATGAAATCATCAACACCATATTGCATGGCGGTTTCAAGGTCATCCGGACTGTCCTTGGAGGTAATTATGATAATATAGGTATATTGATCCCCTTCGGCTTTGCGGATTCGCGAACACAATTCAACCCCGGTCATTTCAGACATCATCCAGTCGGTAATGATTACCCGGGGCCGTTCATGCTGCCAGATTTCCCAGGCCGTTTCACCGTTTTCGGCCACAAGGGTTTCGTGGCCAAGGCCGCTGACCAGTTTATCGGTTTTAAGTCGGCTTGTGATTTCATCGTCTACAATTAAAATTTTCATGGTTGTCCCCTGGGTTATGGATCTGTTGAAGAGATAAATTCGACAAAATCGGCAATACGGGCAATCTCGTTGTTCAGCTTCTCAACCATTACGGGCCCTGCCTGTAAAGTATTTGCAATGGCGGCTTGTTCCAGCTGAGAGGCAACGGACAATAAATCTTCTGCCAGAAGATTGCCTGCCGCGCCTTTGATGGAATGCGCCTCTCTCATAATGGTTTCGGTGTCATTGTCTTTCAACGCTTTTCGCATGATTTCTATCTGTTCCACTGCCTTTTTTAAAAACTCGCCCATGACTTCAAGCAGGAAATCTTCGTCTCCGCCAAATTCTTCAAGGGCTTTTTCATATTCCAAGGGACGCGCATCATCATCTTCCAAGGCAACTTCTTTTTTTGCGCCATCCCTCTTGGCCTTGAATTCAGAATACGGCAAAAGGATCGGTTGTTGGGCATCCGGCGTGACCCAGGTGCGCACCTTGGCCAAAAAATCCTTTTGTTTTAACGGTTTGGTGATAAAGTCATCCATGCCTGCTGCCAGACATTTTTACATGTTGAAACAAAAGGTGCTTCCCTTGCCCTCAATACTGGTCAGCATGAGCTTGCCGCCCATAAGTTCAACCAGTTGCTTGGAAATAGTGATGCCAAGTCCGGTTCCCCCGTATTTTCTGGTTGTGGACCCGTCTGCCTGGGTAAAACTTTCAAAAATTGAATGTTGCTTGTCCGGGGGGATACCTATACCTGTATCAGTCACGGCAAAACGAATCTCAACCTGATTTCCTTTAATGGAAACCAGCTCGACCTGGAGGAAAATTTCACCTTCATGGGTAAGCTTTAAGGCGTTGCCGGATAGATTCAACAAAATCTGCCGAAGTCTTCCCGGGTCCTCCTCCACCCGGTTAGGCACATCATTGGAGATATAAGTGATGACCTCCAAGGATTTTTGTTCTGCCTGCCAGGCAATCCCCGTGGACAGATCTTCAACCAGCACCCGGAGATTAAAGGGAATGCTTTCAAGTTCAAGCATCCCGGCTTCGATTTTAGAAAAGTCCAGAATATCGTTGACAATTCTGAGCAGGGAATCGGCTTCGGAGCTGACAACCTGGATGGTATTGCGGTCCCGGGGCGTCAGGTCTCCGTCCGATGCCAGCTCAGCCATGCCGATAATACCGTTCAGCGGCGTCCTGATTTCGTCGCTCATATTAGCTAAAAAAGCGCCTTTGGCTTTACTGGCAGCCTCAGCCATGATCTTGGCTTTTTTAAGATCCTCATTGGATCGCATAAGTTCTGCGGTTCGTTCCTCCACACGCTGTTCCAGTTCAAGGTGTGCTTTTTGAAGGGCATCTTCGGCTTTTCTGCGGACTTCAATCTCCCGGGTCAATTTTTTATTTGTTTCAACCTGATCCGCCATGTGGAGAGAAACAATATTTGTTTATTTTTTTACGGGACACGTTAACTATGGTAAGTTGACATCCTGTTGGTCTCAAAAAAAATCAACACGCCGAGAATAAATATAGGTGCTTAAAATGACAAACGACACAACCGTTCCCTTCACACCCATTGGTTTTGTGAAAACCAATGTGACAAAATTACCCCGGCACTGGTCCGTGTCCCAGGAAAAAGGCAGTTTGGAGATCTTTCCTGAATTTGCCCCGGCCCTGCGTGATATTGAAATCGGACAGAAAATTGTGGTGCTTTTCCATTTTCACAAAAGCCCGGCATTTAATTCAAGCTATCTGTTCCAGACCCCGCCCCACCGGTCGTCTTCCAAGGGGGTGTTCAGCATTTGTTCGCCCATCCGCCCCAATGCCGTAGGCATGAGTGTCGTTGAGGTCACCAGTAACGAGGACGGGCACATTGGGGTCAAAAATATCGACATGATGGACGGCACCCCGATTCTGGATATCAAGCCGATGGTTACAGGGCATCACGATTGTCCTAGTGCAGAATAAAACAAGGAGTATCCATGTCAGATCCCGCAAAATTTCGTTTTTCCGTTGACCGCGGCGGAACATTTACGGACGTCTATGCCGAGGTGCCCGGTGAACCGGGATTTCGGCTTATCAAACTGTTGTCCGAAGATCCCCAGAACTATCCGGACGCGCCCCGTGAAGGCATCCGGCGCATCCTGGAAGAGGTGACCGGACAACCTGTGCCCAAAGAACAGTTCGATGCCGGGCAAATTGAGTGGATACGCATGGGGACCACCGTTGCCACCAACGCTTTATTGGAACGCAAAGGCGCACCCAGCGCCCTGGTGGTGACCCGTGGGTTTGGCGATATTCTTCAGATCGGCAACCAGGATCGGCCAAAAATTTTTGACCTGGAGATCAAAAAACCCGAACTGTTGTACCAGGAGGTTATTGAAGCGGATGAACGTCTGAGAATTCTGCGGGAAGATGAAGACGCCTCGGCAGTGGACGGCAAAATAGTAAAAGGCATCACCGGTGACCGCCTGGCCGTGATCCGGCAGCTGGACGTAGAGGCCATGCGATCCGATCTTGGGTTGGTCTATAACCGGGGCATCCGCAGCCTTGCCGTTGTCCTCTTGCATGCCTATGCCTGGCCCGAACATGAACAAATCATCGGCCGTCTGGCCAGGGAAATAGGATTTACCCAAGTTTCTCTCTCATCCCAGGTCATGCCCCGGGTAAAGCTTGTGCCCCGGGGGGACACCACCATGGTGGATGCCTACCTTAACCCGCATATCCGCACCTATCTTGACAGCTTCAGACAAGGGTTTTCAGACAAACTTGCCCACACCGGACTTCTTTTCATGCAGTCCGACGGCGGACTGGCCGGTGCCGACGGGTTCACCGGCAGCCGGGCTATCCTGTCCGGGCCTGCCGGCGGGGTGGTCGGATACGCCATGACCACCTTTGATGCCGAAAAAAGAGAGCCGGTGATCGGGTTTGATATGGGCGGCACTTCCACGGATGTCTCACGATTCGGGGGGGACTATGAACTGGTCTTTGAATCCCAGACCGCCGGTGTACGCATCCAGGCTCCCCAGCTTCACATCAAAACCGTTGCCGCTGGAGGGGGCAGCCGCCTGTTTTTTGACAACGGCATGTTACAGGTGGGACCGGAATCGGCCGGGGCCCACCCGGGGCCAGTTTGTTACCGGAAAAACGGATACCTGACGGTAACAGACGCCAATCTTATACTCGGTCGCATTCAACCCAGGCACTTCCCACATATTTTCGGCGCAACCGAGGATCAGCCCCTGGACGTGGAAGCGTCCCGTAGGGCCATGGCCAGTCTGGCCGAGGAAATCAACAAATACTGCACAGCGGCCGGGCTGCCGACCATGACCATGGACGAGGTTGCTTTAGGCTTTATCCGGGTGGCCAACGAGGTGATGGTCAGACCCATCCGTGAAATTTCAGTGATGCGGGGATTTGATATTAAGAATCATATACTGGCCACATTCGGGGGCGCCGGTCCCCAGCATGCCTGCGCCATTGCAAGGGTTTTAGGAATATCCAAAATTTTTATCCACAGGTTTTCCGGCATTTTGTCCGCCTACGGCATGGGCATGGCCGATGTGGTCACCGAGCGCCAGCAGCCCTCCTCAGCCGTTTTGTGCCCCCAAGCCTTAGAACAGGCGGATACAATTTTTGAACGACTGGAAGAAGATGCACACCGGGAACTGAACCTTCAAGGATTTTCAGACCAAACCATTGATACCGACCGCTTTCTTAATCTGCGGTACCAGGGAACGGATACGGCCATCATGATCTGCCGGCCCCAAGGCAATGGGAATCAGAGCAATGGAGAGCATGCCAATGACTATGCAGCGGCGTTCAAGGAGATCTACCGCAGGGAGTTCGGATTCGATCTTTCCGGCAGGCAAATCCTTATCGACGATATCCGGGTGCGCGCCCGGGCCAAAACAGCGGATCTTCAAAAAATCAACGTTCCAGAAGCCACCGGGGCTGCGCCGGTGCTGGACACCGTCCAGTGCTGTTTTGAAGACGGCCGTCAAAAAACATTAATCTATAATCTGGAAGAACTTGCTGCAGGCCATCGCATTACAGGTCCGGCCCTTTTAATTCATCAGACCTCCACCATTCTCATTGAACCCGGCTGCACCGCAGCCATAACCGGGAACGGCGATGTGGAAATCACTGTGGGGACAGGCATACGCAAACAGATCGACTCAACCCTTGACCCGGTTCAGCTCTCCATTTTCAGCAATCTGTTCATGTCCATTGCCGAACAAATGGGCCGGATGCTGCAAAAAACGGCCATCTCCACCAATATTAAAGAGCGTCTCGATTTTTCCTGCGCCTTGTTCGGCCCCAACGGCGAACTGGTGGCCAATGCCCCGCATCTGCCGGTCCACTTAGGGAGCATGAGCGACGCGGTGAAAGCCCAGATCCAACGCCGGGCAAACAATCTTACACCTGGAGATGTGCTCGTCTCCAACCACCCGGCGGCCGGGGGCAGCCATCTGCCCGACATTACGGTCATCACCCCCGTGTTCAAAGACGGCCAGGTGATTTTCTGGGTGGCGTCCCGGGGACACCATGCCGACATCGGCGGCATCACCCCCGGATCCATGCCCCCCAACTCCCGAAGTCTCGGGGAGGAAGGGGCCTGTATTGAATCGTTTAAACTGGTGGAAAACGGCATTTTTCAAGAGGAGGGTATTTCAGCACTGCTGCGTGCGCCGGGCACACTAAAACCTGCACCGGGTCGTCCGCCCATTTCCGGTTCCCGCCTTTTGGCTGAGAACATTTCCGATCTAAAGGCCCAGATTGCCGCCAACCAGAAAGGCATTGAACTGGTTCTGGAAATGGTGAATGACTACGGACGTGATGTGGTCCAGGCGTATATGAAACATGTCCAGGATGCGGCTGAAGAGGCTGTTCGAGGGCGGCTCAAAGAACTTTCCAAATCCAGGGGTATGGCGGAACGGGACACGATCCGCGCCCAAGACTATCTGGATGACGGCAGCCCCATTGCCCTGGCACTGACCATTGACCGAAAAGACGGCAGCGCAATTTTTAATTTTCAAGGCACCGGAGCTCAAATCTGGGGAAACTGCAACGCGCCCAAGGCCGTGACCAAGTCGGCTATCCTATACTGCCTCAGGTGTCTGATTGAAAAAGATCTGCCCTTAAACCACGGTTGTCTTCTTCCCATTACCGTCAAGATCCCCAAGGGGTCCTTGCTTGACCCTTCCGCCGACGCAGCAGTGGTGGGCGGCAATGTGCTGACCTCCCAGAGAATTACCGATGTGGTGCTCAAGGCCTTCGGCGTGGCCGCTGCATCCCAGGGCTGCATGAACAACTTTACCTTCGGCAACGACCGGTTCGGTTACTACGAAACCATTGCCGGCGGGGCCGGGGCCGGACCGAACTGGCACGGCCAGACCGGGGTTCAGACCCACATGACCAACACCCGTATCACCGATCCGGAGATTCTGGAACGAAGATATCCTGTTCTGCTAAGGGAATTTTCCATTCGCCGGGGTTCCGGCGGCCGGGGGAAATTTAACGGCGGAGACGGCCTGGTGCGTGAGGTGGAATTCTTAGCCCCCCTCAATGTAGCCATCCTCTCAGAACGACGGGTCTTTGCCCCCTATGGGATGGACGGCGGAAAACCAGGAAAGAAAGGGGTCAATCTGTTCATCAGAAAAGACGGCACCGCCATCAATATGGGTGCCAAAAACGAAATACTGGCGCAACCCGGCGAACGATTCCGTATCATGAGCCCCGGCGGCGGAGGATTCGGCCCACCGACACCGGATGAACAAACAGATTAGTAAAGCAGAAAGTATAGGAAGCTTAACTGTCATCTTCGGCCCCAAGGACAAGCACTTTCTTATCCTTGGGGATGTCAATGACAATTGATGACTGGATACTCTGGATGCCTTGTATCTGGGTCAATTTCCGGTTCATAAATTCGGCATAGGCTTTGATGTCCTTTGCCACGACCTTGAGAATAAAATCATGGGCACCGGCGATTTGATAGCACTCCACAACCTCGTCAAGTTCGGCAAATTTTTCCTTGATCAAAGACACCGAAGAGAGCTTACTCAAGCTCAATGTAATACTGACAATGACCATAATGGAAAATCCGACCTTTTCCGGATCCACCACCGCCGTGAAATGGGAGATCACCCCTGCACTTTCAAGGCGCTTCACCCGCTCCAACGTCGCCGGTGCTGAAATCCCCACCATCCGGGAGAGTTTGGCGTTGGTTATTTTTGCGTTTTCCTGGAGAATGTTCAGTATTTTTTTATCAATCCGGTCCAAATTGTATTTTCCCAATGGATTTAAAAAGAAGATCAGGGCTGCAGGTAGTCTAAAAGCACCTCTTCCAGTGTATCCAGTGCTCCGGCATAAAAATGGTCTACACCGGAAAGGACCTCGAACCTTGGGGAAATCCGCCATTTAGACAAAAGATCGTGCACCATGAAATCAGGTGCCAAATTATCATTTTCACCCGTGACAATCAACCCGGTATGGGGAAGCTGTTCGACAGAATCAAAACTTAACAATACTGCCGGCGGCGAGATCATAATATGATCCATGACCTCGACACCGGTACTGACGACATGGGCATTGACCCATGCACCAAATGAATATCCGGCAAGAAAAAGCGTGTCATACCCCTGGTCGGATAAAAAATCCAAAGCACTTCTGACATCATCCTGCTCACCCTGGCCATTATCATAGTTGCCGGTACTGCCCCCGGTGCCTCTGAAATTAAAGCGCAAGGCAGCAATCCCGGCGGATTGAAAGCAGGCAGCCATCCGGCAGACCACGGGCACATCCATATTTCCGCCATAAAGGGGGTGGGGATGGGTGACGACCACCGCCTTGTCTGTTTCCTGCCGGTTTAAAATTCCCTCAAGACGGATGTCTCCGGGGCCGGTTATGGTGACAAATTCGCCACTCATTTTTTATTTTTCAGTGCCGCCCTGATAAAAGCCTTGAAAAGCGGATGGGGTGCCATGGGTTTGGACTTGAATTCCGGATGGAACTGGCAGCCCAGATACCAGGGATGGTCTTTGAGTTCCACAATTTCCACCAGACCATGGTCCGGAGATGTCCCAGACACGACAAGTCCGGATTCCACCAGTTTGTCTTTGTATTCATTGTTGAACTCAAACCGGTGGCGATGCCGTTCGGAAATATTTTCTGTCTTGTAGGCATTCATGGCAAAGGTATCTTCGGCCAGAAGGCAGGGATACGCGCCCAGACGCATGGTGCCGCCCTTATCCGAAGATTCGTCCCGTTTTTCCACCTTGCCGGTCTGCTCATCCACCCACTCTTTCATCAGATAGATCACCGGATAGGGTGTGTCGACATCAAATTCTTCGCTGTTGGCATCTTCAAGGCCGGCAAGGTTGCGTGCAATCTCGATCACGGCCATCTGCATACCCAGACAAATGCCGAAGAAAGGCACCTTGTTTTTACGGGCATACCCGGCAGCAAGAATCTTTCCTTCGATTCCCCGGCTCCCGAATCCGCCGGGAACCAGAACGCCGTCAACATTGGACAGTGCGCCCGCCACGTTCTCCGCTGTCAGGGTGGAGGAATCCACAAACTTCAGATTCACCTTGGTGTCATTGGAGATACCGCCGTGGGTCAAGGCCTCGTTGAGGCTCTTATAACTCTCGGTCAAATCCACATATTTGCCCACGATGGCAATGGTAACATTATGCCGGGGATGTTTCAGGCGTTCCACCATCTCCCGCCAACCGTCAATGCGCGGAGCCCGGGCCCAGATGTTCAACTTTTTGAGCACCATGTCCCCCAATCCTTCTTCGTTGTAGACAATGGGCACATCATAAATGCAGTCCACATCCTTGGCCGTGAATACGGCATCGGGTCCCACATTGCAGAACAGGGCAATCTTGTTTTTAATGTCCTGGGTCAAAAGACTTTCGGTACGGCACAAAAGGATATCCGGCTGGATGCCGATGCTGCGAAGTTCCTTGACACTATGCTGGGTGGGCTTGGTCTTCACCTCGCAGGCCGTCTTAATATAGGGAACCAGGGTCAGGTGGATGTAAATCACATTGGAAGGGCCGGCATCGGCCTTGAACTGGCGAATGGCCTCAAGAAAGGGAAGCGACTCAATATCCCCGATGGTGCCGCCGATTTCCACAATCACCACATCCGCATCATCTGAAACCAAGGTAATGGCCTGTTTGATCTCGTCGGTAATATGGGGGATAACCTGAACGGTACCGCCAAGGTACTCGCCCCGGCGCTCCTTGGTGATCACCTGGTGATAGATTTTCCCTGTGGTAAAATTGTTGTTCTTTCCAAGTTTGGCATTGGTGAACCGTTCATAATGTCCCAGATCAAGATCGGTTTCCGCACCGTCATCGGTGACAAATACTTCACCATGTTGAAAGGGATTCATGGTTCCCGGGTCAACATTTATGTAAGGATCCAGCTTCTGAATGGTCACGGTCAGCCCCCGGCTTTCCAGGAGCATGCCAATGGCCGCGGACGCAAGTCCCTTACCCAATGAGGATAACACCCCGCCTGTTACAAAAATATATTTAGTTATCTCAGCCATTCAGTCCTCACTTTTACACGTTTTTAATCATAACTATTAAAATCACCTTACCGTTCACGAAAAATTCTGCACGAACGGGTTTTCCAGGTAGTTCCAAAATTTATCAGCCGGACTTAATATCAGATATGGTGGATTCAGGAAAGCCATATCACAGTTTATTTAAGCTTTCATATCATCGAAAAAGGCTGATTCGGCCCATAAATAGCCGAATTCACCCCAAACGAAATAAAAAAATTAATTTAATAATTTTGAGACGCTCATATAGAAAAGGAGGGGATTTAGAAAGATAAAATCCCCACCTGTTGTTCAGCTGACAAATAAAAAATAGAGTCTTACCATAACATGCCTGGTCTATTACAGTCCACAGCCACTATTTTAAAACAAACAAATCTTCCGGAAAAACGGCACATTCAGCCAGTTCTTCTTCGATGCGAAGCAATTGATTGTATTTTGCCACACGGTCACTTCTGGACATGGAACCGGTTTTAATCTGTCCGGAATTTACGCCCACGGCAAGGTCGGCAATAAAGCTGTCTTCGGTTTCACCGGATCTGTGGGAGACCACGGTGGTATACCCGGAATCCTTGGCCATCTGGATGGTATCAAGGGTTTCGGTCACGGTGCCGATCTGATTTAGCTTGATCAGAATGGAGTTGCCCACGCCCCGGGCAATGCCTTGTTTGAAAATATCCGGATTGGTCACAAAGACATCATCACCCACAATCTGGATACGGTTGCCCAGACGCTCGGTCATAAGTTCCCAGTTGTCCCAGTCCCCTTCTGCCAGACCGTCTTCAATGGAGACCAGGGGATACTTATCAATCAGACTTTCATAGTAATCAATGAGTTCAGCAGCGGACATCGCTCTGTTTTCAGAGGCAAATACATACTTACCGTCTTTGTAGAATTCGCTGGCGGCAGCATCCAGACCTATGCCGATGTCCTTGCCCGGACGATAGCCGGCCGCTTCAATGGCAGTAATAATGTTTTCAATGGCTTCTTCGTTGGAACCAAGATCCGGCGCAAACCCGCCTTCGTCACCAACGCCCGTGGAAAGCCCCTTGCCTTTGAGTATCTTTTTCAGGTTATGAAAGGTCTCTGCGCCCATGCGGATTGCTTCGGACACATTGGCCGCCCCAAAGGGAAGAATCATGAACTCCTGGATATCCAGATTGTTGGCCGCATGGGCACCGCCGTTGATGATATTCATCATGGGGACCGGCATGACCCGGGCATTGATGCCGCCGATATGGCGGTAGAGCGGCACGCCGTTGGCTGCGGCAGCAGCCCTTGCAGCGGCCATGGAGACGCCCAAAATAGCATTGGCACCCAGCCGTGATTTGTTTTCCGTTCCGTCAATGTCAATCATGGTCAGGTCCAGTCCGGCCTGATCCATGGCATCATAACCGATGATCTCCGGGGCTATGACCTCATTGACATTGGCAACGGCATTGAGCACACCTTTACCCATAAAACGGTTTTCGGCATTGTCACGAAGTTCAAGGGCCTCCCTTGTACCGGTTGACGCACCGGAAGGCACCGCTGCCCGCCCCTGTGCCCCGCAGGCCAAAGTGACATCTACCTCAACCGTAGGATTCCCCCTGGAATCAATAATTTCCCTTGCCCTGACATCAATCAGTTCAGTCATTTTTTCTCCTCTTATTTTATATATGGATAATTATTTAACGTGTTCACCGGACTATCTGAATAAGAATCTTGTAATAAATTTGTATTTAATATCAATTTGCCGGGGGACATTCAAGGTCTAATTTGGCATGGGTGTCCCCGCTTTTTACTACTAATCTTTTGATTCAATGAACCCAAAGCCTGTGCATGCACAGGCAATCGCGCAAGGCTGCAATTCCTTGACAAAAAAAGGGCAGTCCTATATTAAGATTTGCTGATACATTTGGCACGAACGGTCAGATCTTCATTTTTCATAACAAGAATGGCCCCTGTGGCAGACCATGAAAGAACACCACAAATCAATTGGTTCTTTCATTTTAAGATATTTACGAATTTTAATATTGTCGGATGTGTCCCGGCAGGATATGAATATAAACCCATCTCAAGGAGTAAAGATGAACATTTTATTTTTCGGCCCCAACGGCAGCGGCAAAGGTACCCAGGGAAAGATCCTCAAAGACAAATACAACATGGCCCATGTTGAATCCGGTGCGATTTTCCGCGACAACATCAAAGGCGGTACTGAACTTGGCAAAAAAGCCAAGGCATTCATCGACGCAGGCGATCTGGTACCCGATGAGATCACCATCCCCATGATGATCGACCGCATCAAACAAGATGACTGCAAAAACGGCTGGCTGCTCGACGGTTTCCCAAGAAATAAAGTTCAGTCTGAAAAACTGCATGCCGCACTGAACGAACAGGGCATCAAGCTTGACTACGTTATCGAAATGCTGCTGGACCGTGAAATTGCAAAAAACAGAATCATGGGCAGACGGTTGTGTGAAAACGACAACAACCATCCCAACAACATTTTCATCGATGCCATCAAACCCGACGGAGACAAATGCCGGGTATGCGGCGGTGCACTGAGCACCCGTGCCGATGACCAGGATGAGACCGCCATCGACAAACGTCATTCCATCTACTATGACACAGAGACCGGCACACTGGCCTCTTCCTACTACTTCAGAGATCTGCCCAATGCAGACTTCAAATACATCACACTGAACGGCGAACAGGCTCTGCCCGACGTAACTGCAGAACTGATCTCCAAGCTGTAAAATAGAAAAACCCGGCCGCCCCCCCCCCTCAGCAAAGCGTCCGGGTTTTTCTTTGCTTTCTGCCGAACAACACCATTTCGAGCAGGCGCATTACCTTCCATCCCCATTGCCAACTTTTTTCCTTGCCATGATACGCCCTATTTGTTATAAAGCTCGTTTATAAATATTTTCATATGAAAGTTAACATGCGTTTTTGAATCTCTTTCATGTTTTGCTGCGGGTTGCGTAAGCCAATAGACCACGTCAACCCCAAAAATTACTCGTGTGAAGATCAAAATAACCGGTTGAACAGCTTTCATATTTTGTCGTGGATCAAATCTTGGATATCCTTGACCACCCCCATGACCGCTATATTTAAATTTATTTTGAAAGGGGCGATGCTGCTTGAAAGAAATTACTGTCACAGTTATTGATAATGACGTTGAAAAAGCACTGCGTATTCTGAAGAAAAAAATTCAGAATGACGGACTATTCAAACGTCTCAAGGTTAAAAAACATTTTGAAAAACCTTGTCAGTACAGAAGACGTAAGATGAGAGAGGCAATGAGAAGACAACGAATTGCCGCCTCAAGATCTCGCAGAAAACGTAGCTAAGCATTAAAGACAACCCGGCATATCATATTGGCTGATATGCCGGGTTTTTTTATGGAAATTTTTCATGACCCCCCCCGCATATAAACTGTGCCTGGAAAAAATATACAAACTGGGCCGGTTCGGTATCAAGCTCGAACTGGATACCATCTCAAATATCCTCTCAGAACTTAACACCCCCCAGAATACCTACAACACGGTCCATGTGGCCGGAACCAACGGCAAGGGCTCCACAGCCACCTGCATTGCATCAATCCTCAATGCAGCCGGGTTTAAAACAGGTATCTACACAAGCCCCCACCTGGTTCGATTCAATGAACGCATCTGCGTGGACGGCCGACAGATCAGCGATGAAGATGTGGTCAGCGCCTACGAGGCCGTAAACGCCGCAGACAATAAATTGCACCGGGAATCACGCCGGGCAACCTTTTTTGAAATTGTCACAGCCATGGCATTTTACTATTTTGCCAAAAAGAAGGTGGACTGGGCGGTCATTGAAACCGGCATGGGGGGTAGATTTGATGCCACCAATATCATTACACCCCAGGTCAGTGTTATCACGAACCTTTCCATTGAGCACAGCGCATACCTGGGGCATACCATCAGGGATCTGGCCCGGGAAAAAGGCGGCATCATAAAACCAGACACCCCTGCAGTAACGGCTGTATCCCAGCCATCGGGAACCGATAAGCTCAAAAAAATCGCCGCCAGCCAAGGGGCCGACCTTTACCGGTTTAAAAATGATTTTTCCATCCGCAAAACCCCGGGTCGACCGACATATAATTACAAAGGCATTTATCAAGATTTTAAAGGCCTAACCAAGCCGCTACCCGGTGATCACCAACGAGAGAACCTCTCTTTGGCCTTGGCTGCCGCTGAGCTCATATTTGAACAAAACAAAAAAGCCGATCCACGCTATAATCTCACCCCCGAACTGATTCACAAGGGCCTTGGGCAGGTCTATTGGCCGGGCCGTCTTGAAAAGGTCATGGAACATCCTCTGGTTATCCTGGATGGCGCCCACAATCTCAAGGCAGCTGTTCTGCTGGGCAAATATCTCAACCGGACCTTAGGAGATAAAAAACTGACGCTGGTCGTCGGCATTCTGGACGACAAGCCCTATGAAGCCATGCTGGACCAGCTTTTACCCAGGGCACAGCAGGTCATTGTAACCCAGGCCAAAATCGACCGCAGCATCAAATCTTCGGTATTGGCCGCGGCGGTCAAAAAAAAATTCAACGGGGACGTACAGATCATCGACGACGTTAAAGAAGCGGTATCATATGCAATTTCAAAAACTTGCAAGAACGATGCCGTATGTATTGCCGGGTCTTTGTATGTGGCAGGCGAGGCTAAGGCAAAATTTGATATGGATTTTATTAGCTAATATGATATAACAACTCCCAGCTTTGTGCGCCCGTAGTGCAGTGGATAGCACGTCAGCCTCCGAAGCTGAAGATCGCTGGTTCGACTCCAGCCGGGCGCACCATCTTAAAGATTTCCACATGAACCCATTTTACAAAACAGGTCTGCGCATTGGACTGATCTCTTACCGATCCAATCCCCATTGCGGCGGACAGGGCGTGTATGTCCGCCATTTAAGCCATGCGCTATCCGATCTGGGTCACCGGGTGGAGATCATTGCAGGTCCGCCAGACCCCTTAGTCAATGCCAAGGTCAACTTGACCATGCTTGAGACCCTGGATCTGTACAACCCTCAGAATCTATTCAGGACACCCCGCATAGCGGAACTCAAGGACCCAGTCAATCTTATTGAATGGCTGGACATCTGCCTTATGGGATACCCAGAACCCATGACATTCGGCATGCGGGCAAAACGACACATGAAAGGCCGGATAAAAAGCTACGACATTATCCATGACAACCAAAGCCTCTCCTACGGCGTATTATCCCTGGCCCGGGACCTGCCGGTAACCGCCACCATTCATCATCCCATGACAGTGGATAGAAGACTTGCGGTCAAAGCCGCCGGCTCTTTTTTTAAAAAGCTTCAAGCCCTTCGCTGGTACTCTTTTATCAGCATGCAGAAACGTGTTGCCCGAAGGATACCGTCCATCATCACAGTATCGAGCAGTTCCAAATCAGATATCGCCAAAGAATTTAAAATCCCTGCATCAAGGCTTAAAACAGTTCCCATCGGCATTGATCTGGATCATTTTTTTCCATTGGATCATGTAAAAAAGATTCCCGGCCGCCTGATCGTCACCAATAGCGCGGACATGCCCATCAAAGGGTTGTACCACCTGCTGCACGCCGTGAAAGGCGTGTTAAAGCATAAGGATATTTCTTTGACGGTCATTGGCGCACCCAAAAAGAACGGAGGCATTGAACGCCTGGTTAAAACACTTGATCTGGGCCGCCATATCAATTTTACCGGCCGCATCGATCATCAACAGTTTGTCCGGGAGTATGCAAAAGCCCAGATTGCGGTGGTACCCTCCATGTATGAAGGGTTTGGCCTGCCGGTGGGAGAGGCCATGGCCTGCCGGGTTCCGGTAATCTCCACAACCGGCGGAGCGCTGCCCGAAGTGGCCGGAGATGCGGCCAAACTTATCCCCCCCGGTGATGCCAAAGCCCTTGAAACGGCCATTATCGAACTGCTTGACGACAAAAAACAGCGGGAAGAACTGGCCCGCAGAGGCTACGATCGGGTAACCAAGGAATTTACCTGGGAAAAATGCGCTATGCGCACAGCACGGATTTATCGAGAGGTCATCAATGATTACCATGGACTTTAACCGCCTTGGAATTGCCTCCGGCAGCCGGATTCTGGATATCGGGTGTGGGGAGGGACGCCACACCGTCAGGGCCTGCCAGAAGCCCGATACGGTATGCATCGGCGGGGATTTTGGATTTGACAACCTGATTACCACCAAAGGAAAACTTGAATTTCACGAACAATTAAACGACCTGTCCTGCCGGGAATGGGCATTGTCCGCCATGGACGTCACCGCCCTGCCCTTTGCAGACAACAGCTTTGATGTGGTGATTTGCTCCGAAGTTCTTGAACATATCCCGGATGACGACAAGGCTGTTTCAGAACTGATTCGCATCCTGAAGCCTGGAAAAATTCTGGCCGTTAGCGTCCCCAGAGCCTGGCCCGAATGGATCTGCTGGCAACTGTCAGACGAATACCACAACGCCAACATGGGTCATGTAAGAATCTACAGCAAAAAAGATATCATTGAAAAAATTCGAAGAAAAGGCCCCACATATTTGGACCGCCACTATGCCCACAGCATCCACAGCCCCTATTGGTGGCTCAAGTGCTTTGTGGGTCCCACCCGCACGGATTGCCCTGCCGTAAATCTATACCACAAACTGCTGGTATGGGATCTGATGAAAAAACCGGCCCTGACCACCGCCATCGACCGGTTGCTCAACCCACTACTTGGAAAAAGCCTGGTACTTTATTTCAGAAAACCGTTTTAAACCTAAAAATACCAAGATAGTGTACCAATTAGTATATCGATTCCGTCGTTGGGTTTTTCTAAACCGGCGTTGGAATAATGCATGTAGCGGAAACTTAAATCCAAATTTTTAATTCTGACGCCAGCACCAATTCTGTCCTCAAAAACAAGATTTGAAGACAGATCTCTGTTATTGATCGTATAGTCGTCCAGATAAGCAACACCGACCCCCCCTTCTATATATGGATACCAGAAGTCACTTTTGACATGAAAGACATACTGAAATACCGGAGATAATGCGACGGCGTTAACTTCATCCCCCCCATGCTCCCAGCGGTTATATGACAACTCGAAATAACCGTCCACATGACCCACATTGCTGTCAAACCATGTTACACCCCACTGTTTTAACAGCCCTGCACGATAAATATCGATATCATCGGCACTTTCTCCATACCCCAACGAGATACCCCATCCGCCGGCGTCGAAAATATCCTGGGCGGAGGCACAGGGAATTGTAGTGACAGACCCAATAAAGCAAACCAATAATAACAGAAACCTTTTCATATTTGTCCTTTCTTGCGAAATGTGTTTGAGACCGGAAGACGTCCTGCCGGCAGCATTGAAAATACAGATGAATATTCAAATAAATACACTATTCCTAAACAAAAATAAATATCTGGCATTATTTTTTCCTAACGAAAATTGATGAGCAATTATGCCTTACTACCACCAAAACAAACGTCTCAACCAAGGCAACTTCCATTGGAAAATCAAAGCAGGTTTACCCTTGACATAAAATTGGGGGGAGTTTATATCCTTCTAACGATTGCGCAAATTAACCCGTTTACATTTTATAAATATATTAATCTAAAGATTTCGATACATTGAAAAAAGCTATAGAAAAGAACCGAAATCAACTGCTGGACAGCTGGTTCCGGGCCACTATCAACACCTATCCTGAGGAATCTGCAAGGGTTCTGGGTAAAAAATCAGATCGTTTTGACAACCCTATCGGGGCCGTTACCCGGGAAACCCTTGAAGATGTTTTAAACCTAATCATAGAAAATTTCAGTAGGGAAGGTCTTGAAAAAGCCCTGGACCCAGTCATTCGAATTCGTGCGGTTCAGGCATTCGACCCTGCAAATGCAGTAAATTTTGTATTTGCTCTAAAAGATATCGGAGAAAGTATTTTCGAAAAAGAAGAAGTACTAGAGTTTTATCGCCTGGTGGACGAAATAGCTCTGGCCGCTTTCAACCGATACATGAAATGTAGAGAGGATATTTTCCTTTTAAAGGCCACGGAGAGCAAAAGACGCATCCACAGGGCCTTTGAAAGGGCAGGTTTAGTAGCGGAGCTGTCAGAGGGAGACCTCTTAGGCTCCAAACAATCTTAACATGTATGGCGCGATAATGGCGGGCCATACATACAATAATGAGGTGGTTATAACATGAATCAAAGGTACTTGATCCCCCTTACTGCTGTCTTTCTGCTCTTCCTGTTGGCTTACACAGGGGTTGAGGGACTCGGGCTTCAGGTGGTCTTTGGTGTACTGATTCCGTACCTGGCAGTTGCCGCATTCCTGATTGGCTTTGTGCTCAAGGTCAAGGGGTGGGCAGCCTCTGCCGTGCCGTTCAGGATTCCTACAACCTGCGGCCAGCAGAAATCACTGCCATGGATTAAGCAGAACACCATTGACAACCCGAACACATCTACCGGCGTTTTTGTAAGAATGCTCCTGGAAATTTTTGCTTTCAGGTCATTGTTCAGAAACACAAAAGCAGCGTTCAACCGGCATGCGTCCAATAAGCTGTCCTATTCCTGGGAAATTTTCCTATGGGTAGGCGCGCTTGCATTTCATTACGCATTTCTGGCTGTCCTTCTCAGACACTTAAGATTTTTCACGGCGCCCGTCCCCGGATGCATCCGGTTGATCGAGTATCTGGACGGCATTATCCAGGTCGGCCTTCCCGGACTGTTCATTTCCGGACCCGTCCTGTTGCTGGCAGCGCTGTTCCTCTTAAGCCGCAGAATTTTTGATGCAAAAGTCAACTATATCTCCCAGGCGGCCGATTACTTCCCCTTGTTCCTGATCATAGGCATTGCCGCCACCGGCATTGCCATGCGCTATTTCACAAAAGTGGATATCATCGGCATCAAGGAACTGACCATGGGACTGGTTACCTTCCATCCCCATATCCCGGAAGAAGTCGGCGGACTGTTCTACGGCCACCTTTTTCTTGTGAGTATTCTGTTTGCCTATTTCCCCATGAGCAAGCTCATGCACATGGGCGGCGTCTTCTTGAGCCCCACCCGGAACATGGCCAACAACACCCGGGCCAAACGGCATATTAACCCTTGGAACTATGATGTGCCCATCCATACGTATGAACAGTATGAGGACCACTTCAGAGACAAAATGATTGAAGCCGGCCTGCCGGTGGATAAAAAGGAGTGATAGATGGCTGACGAACTTACACCGGATGAAGCATTAGACAAAATTGACTATCGTCCCCGGTCTAGCTCCGAGCCCAGCAACTGGCTGGACACTACCAAATCCGTTCAGATCCGGCCCGGTATGTACTGCTATGCCGCCAAACCGGAAAGTGTTGAAACTTTAGGGCTCCCCAATGCAAGGGCATGGAATCCCATAGAAGATGACTGGAAACTGCCGGAAAACTGGCAACAAATCCTGCACGAAGGGATTAAAGAACGGCTGGAGCGTTTCCGTACATTTAAAGTATTCATGGACGTATGTGTGCGCTGCGGCGCCTGTGCAGATAAATGCCATTTCTTCCTGGGTACCGGTGATCCCAAAAATATGCCGGTGCTTCGTGCTGAATTGCTGCGCTCCATTTACCGTAACGACTTCACCCTGGCCGGAAAAATTCTGAAAAAGATTCCAGGTGGAAAGCGTCTTCTTGGTGCCAGGGAATTGACCCTGGATGCACTCAAAGAGATGTGGTACTACTTTTTTCAGTGCACGGAATGTCGGCGCTGTTCAGTATTCTGTCCCTACGGCATTGACACGGCTGAAATCACCATCATGGGCCGCGAACTGCTTAACCTGATCGGCCTGAATATTGACTGGATCGCCACACCGGTTTCCAACTGCTACCAGACCGGTAACCATCTGGGTATCCAGCCCCATGCATTCAAGGACATGCTTGAATTCTTTGTGGAGGATATCGAAGCGGTTACAGGCGTTGACTGTACACCGCAATTCCAGAAAAAAGGCGCAGACATCCTTTTTGTCACCCCCTCCGGCGACGTCTTTGCCGATCCCGGCACATACACCTGTCAGGGATATCTGATTTTATTCAAATATCTCAAAGAGAAATACGGACTGGATGTCACCTGGTCAACCTACGCGTCCGAGGGCGGCAACTTTGGTTTCTTCACCTCCCATGAAACCATGAAACGCCTTAACGCCAAAATGTACGCAGAAGCCAAACGTCTCGGCGTTAAGTGGATTCTCGGTGGTGAATGCGGTCACATGTGGCGTGTAATTCACCAGTACATGGACACCATGAACGGACCTGCCGACTTCCTTGAAGTACCGGTGAACCCCATCACAGGCACCCGGTTTGAAAATGCCGCGTCCACCAAGATGGTGCATATTACCGAGTTCACCGCTGATTTGATTAAGCATGGTAAACTTGAGCTGGACAAGAGCCGTAATGCCAACCGCATTATGACCTTCCACGACTCCTGTAACCCTGCCAGAGGTATGGGTCTGCTGGAAGAACCCCGGTATGTCATCAAAGCCTGTGTGGACCAGTTCTATGAAATGCCGCCCAACACCATCCGTGAACAGACCTTTTGCTGCGGTTCAGGTGCTGGACTCAATGCCGGTGAAAACATGGAATTGAGAATGGCAGGCGCTCTTCCCCGTGCCAATGCACTGAAATATGTCCATGACAAGTACGGCGTAAATACCCTTGGCACCATCTGCGCCATCGACCGTGCGGCCCTTTCCACCCTGTGTGAATACTGGGTTCCCGAATGTGAGGTGGCCGGCGTTCATGAACTTGTGGGCAATGCGTTGATTCTGCCGGGTGAAAAGGAAAGAACCGAGGACCTGAGAATGGAACCCCTGCCCGGGGTAGAGGAGGAATAAGATGAGTAAAAACATGATTATGGCAGGACTTGCGGTATTCGTGCTCGCCGTTCTTTCTCCGTTCTGGTTCAACTTGATCACACCCACCATGGCAGCACCCAAACCCGAATTGCTGGGGAAGGCTGCCGAGGCTAAAAAATGTGTTCTGGACAAGTATGAAATGCGTGCCGAACACATGTACCTGCTGGATGTGTGGCGGGATTCTGTTGTGCGCAAAGGGGACCGCAAATATACCGGAACCAACGGCGAAACCTTTAACATGAGCCTGTCCACAGGTGAAAACTCCTGCCTGGGCTGCCATGAAGATAAAGCCAAATTCTGTGACAGCTGCCACGACTATGCCTCTGTGAGCCCCTATTGCTGGGATTGTCACACCAACCCCAAGGAGATTAAATGATGATAAAGAGCAGAAGAAGCTTTCTTAAAGTAGCGGGTATTGCTGCCATCGGAATGGGTGCTGCTCCGGTAATGAATCTTGCCGCATCAGAACCCCACGGCAGCGCCGGGCCCAAAATCGCAAAAAATGAAGAGACCCTGCATGCCGAACGCTGGGGGATGGTCATTGATACCTCCAAGCTGAATGAAGAAGTTGCTGAGGCGGTCAAGGAAGCCTGTCACAAGGCCCATAATGTGCCCGATTTCACCATTGAACCGGACCCTGAAAAATTCCCCAATACCCGCCCGGTCAGAGAAGGCCAGGAGATCAAATGGATCTGGCATGAACATTTCCATTATGCATTCCCCGACAAGGAAGATGAGTTTTTGGCTGAAAAATTCCACGATCTTCCCTTTCTTGTGACCTGCAACCACTGCAAGAACGCCCCTTGTGTCCAGGCATGTCCCACCCAGGCGACCTTCAAGCGGGAAGACGGTATTGTTATCATGGACTACCATCGCTGCATCGGATGCCGGTTCTGCATGGCGGCCTGCCCTTATGGTTCAAGAAATTTCAACTTCAGAGACCCCCGGCCGTTCATTGAAGAGACTGCCCCGGGTTTCCCCACCCGTACCAAGGGTGTGGTTGAAAAATGCAACCTGTGTGCCGAACGTCTGGCCAAAGGAGAGCAACCCCATTGTGTGGAAGCAAGCGAAGGCGCCATCGTTGTCGGCGACCTGGAAGATCCTGATTCTGAAATCAGACATCTCCTGGCCGAGCATTATACAATCAGACGTAAACAATCCCTGGGTACCGAACCCAGTGTTTACTACATCGTTTAAGAGAGGCCGACTATGCTTGAGATAGCTACTAAAGGAAGTAAAAAATATTGGATGTGGATCGTCCTCTTGCTCGCTGTCATGGGCGCAGGCGCCCTTGCCTATGTTGACCAGTTCCTGAACGGTCTGCAGATTACAGGTATGAGCCGGGACGTCTCCTGGGGATTTTACATCGCCAACTTCACCTTTCTTGTGGGTGTTGCCGCAGGTGGTGTTATGGTGGTTATCCCCTATTACCTGCATGATTACGAACGGTTCCACAGAATCACCATTTTAGGTGAATTTCTGGCAGTGGCCTGCCTGATCATGTGCCTGCTGTTCATTGTAGTGGATTTAGGCCAGCCCACGCGTATGCTGAACGTGCTGCTTTACCCCACTCCCCACTCCATGCTCTTTTATGACATGATCGTTCTGAACGGTTATCTGTTCTTGAACATTGTTGTGGGCTGGAAGGTGCTTGAAGCAGAAAGAAACCAGGTGGAACCTGTGTGGTGGACCAAACCCCTTGTTCTGGTCTCCATCCCCTTTGCCATCGGCATCCATACGGTAACAGCTTACCTGTACTGCGGTCTGCCCGGACGTGGTTTCTGGCTGACGGCCATTTTGGCCCCCAGATTCCTGGCATCCGCCTTTGCTGCCGGCCCTGCGTTTTTGATCATTCTCTGCTACATCATCAGAAAGTTCACCAAGTTTGATCCAGGCTGGGAAGCCATGCAGACCTTGTCTAAAATTGTCTGCTACGCCATCATTGCCAACCTGTTCTTCTTTGCTTGTGAGTGTTTCGTGGTTTACTACTCCGGTATCCCCAGCCATCTGGCCCATACCCAGTACCTGCTGTTCGGTCTGCACGGCCACAACATGATGGTGCCCTGGATGTGGAGCGCCCTGATCCTCATGGGTTTAGGCGCCATTTTCCTGGTGATTCCCAAAACTAGAAACAACAAAGCGCTGCTGCCTGTCACCTGTGCCATGATCTTTTTCGGTGCATGGATCGACAAGGCGCTTGGCATGATCGCCGGTGGTTTTGTTCCTTCTCCGCTGCACCATGTGACGGAATATGCCCCCACACTTCAGGAAGGTATCATTGCCCTGGGTGTTTACGGCGCAGGCCTTTTTGTACTGACCATTCTGTACAAACTTGCCACCACAGTTAAAGAAGAGGTTCGTGGATAGTTAAAAGAGTTATCTGCAAAATTTAGCTGATATGATTGAGGGGGGCTTTCTATAAAAAGCCCCCCTCATTTTTTTGAGGAACTGCTTTTGGGCTTTTCTAATTTTAAAGACATCGTTGTTTTACCTGATGCGCCCGTTGAAAATTTAAAAAACAATATTCTTGCAGCCCTTTTTGCGGGCAATACCAGTTGGCTTAAAGAATGCCTTGATCTGGCAAATGACACGGCAAAAGATCCTGAACTTGGCGAAACAGATGAAAAATATCTGCGCCAGGCGTTGACGGCCCTGGTTAGATATAAGCATCTGGTTAACAGTCATTCAGATCTCAAAGCACAGACAACACAACTTAAAAATTTACTGGCCGACAAAGTCCGGTCGGCTGATCCAGGCTATATGGAATATGCCTATTGGGAAAAACAGCAGGACATTGCCTCCTGGCAGCGTCCCTATATTTTCAGCGAGGCAATTACCTTCCAGATGACCTCCGGTTGTTCCAATTTCTGCCGTCGCTGCAATGAATGGGCTCTGCCCAAAGTGCGGGGCCATTTCAGCTATGATGCGGTGAATACATTTATCGAGACGTTTCTGGCACACGGCAACACCGACTTAGCCCTCTACGGGGGATCAGACCCCCTGGATTGGTGTGATGCTTCACATGACATCACCCACGTATTAAAGCACCTGAAAGAAACCAGCCAATTTAGTTTGCTGACCAAAATACCAAAGGGGAAAGACGACCTTGCCAAAGCTTTGATAGAGGCCTGCGTCCCCATGTCCGTCAGCCTGACCGACCGCAATAGGGACAGAATTATTTGTCTTGAACAACAGATGGGGCAAGCCTTTACCAAACAGCATGCCACGGCCGATCTTTTAATCCCGGCAGGACTTGATGAAGATTTTGCCACGGTTAAACCTTCTATTACAGACAGCTACGGCACGGAAATTTCCCCGGACGGATGCTTTGCCGTGATCCCGGCATTTACCAGTGCATTGCACCCCTTTGGCCATAAAAAAATAAGAATTACCGGGAAAACCAAGTTTATCCCCAGAAAAAAAATCGGACGCCCTGCTCTGTTGATCGATTATTTCAAACCCCTGGAAGTTGTCACAGAACAAGGGCCGACTATTTTACCAGCGCTTTTAGACGTTCAGGTAGAAAACATTCTTTTTGATAACGGCACCGATGAATTGACCCCGCCGGGCATGAGAAGTGTCCGGGAATATTTTGATGTTTTTTCGGACAAGGCCCGGCTTAAAAGAAAAAACATGACCCCGTCGGTGGTCAAAAAAATTAAAGCCAAATATTTAAAGGACAGGGGCTTTAAAGACCTTGGTCCGGATGAAAAACAGGACATGAAAAATGAAATCCTTGGGCATATCCGGTTTACACGAAAAGCGATTGTTCAACAGGCAAAAATCTGCAGCATCTCCTTTTTCCTTGCCGCTGTCCAAGCCTACGTTCAGACAAAACCCATTAAATGCCAGATCATCAGGCATCTGACGTTGCAGGAGTATATCCAAATCCAAACGCGGTTCCCCAATATTTACCAAGCCGCACCCATCGCTCAACGGCTTGAAAAACCGAATATCGATCCTTGGCCTATATTCAGGTATTATGCGTTGAGCCTGGTCCACCAAGGCCATATAAAAAAGGTGGCGCAATTTATACAAGACTTCCCCTCGGTGTTCCATCCGGGAAAGGACCGGTTTATTCCAGTCGAAGTCAAAAAAAGTCCGATCAAATAGCCTCTTTGACAAAAATAGTTTGACTCAAATTGTTACCACTTGATATACACCGGTCATAACAAAACCTTTATTTGTCTTTCATCGTGATATGTATTTCACGACATGAAAATATTTTAAACCAATTATTCAATCAACCAGGAATTTTGCCATGTCAGCAGACGAAAACATCTGTCCCAAATGTAATTCACCCTATGCCTATACCGACGGCCTTTTGTGGATCTGTCCTGAATGCAGCCATGAGTGGACACCGGATCAGGCGTCTGATGAAGCCTCGAAAAATGCCCCGCAATTTATTGATGCCAACGGAACGCCCTTACAGGATGGCGATACGGTGACCACCATCAAAGATCTCAAGGCCGGTAAGGACACAATGAAATTGGGCACAAAAGTTAAAAATATAAAACTTCTGGATGACCCGGTAAACGGCCACGATATTTCCTGTAAGATCCCGGGATTTGGCGCCATGTACCTCAAATGCTCCGTTGTTAAGAAGGCCTAACCCAATAACTAATGGTTTTGGCATACAATATGAAGCTCAAAGGGACGCCTTTTAGCACCACCCATGCGTTGCCCATGCCCAGGATGCCCGAAATACCGTTTAAGCCGGATCTTAAAACCATAGACCGGATAAAAACCGCGATGATCGGTTCATACGCCGGTTAAAAACCAAAAATTAATTGACAATACAGACAAATAATTATATCATGCAGAGTTTTTTTAAGTACCCGATATATGATGTCAGATTGTAAGGAGATAAACCCATGTATGCAGTAATCAGAACCGGGGGCAAACAATACAAAGTCCAGGAAGATCAGGTTTTAAAAGTTGAAAAACTTGAAGGCACTGAAGGATCTGAGATTGAGTTTAATGATGTCCTGTTATATTCCGATGGCGAGACTGTAACTTTAGGCGCGCCCCAGATTGAAAATGCAACGGTTAAAGCTTTTATCGTAGAGCAGGGCCGGGGCAAAAAACAGCTTGTATTCAAATACAAACGGCGTAAAGGTTATCGGAAAATGAGAGGGCACAGACAGCATTATACTGAAATCAGAATCAATTCCATTTCAGCGTAAGCAGCGTAGCGTTTGTCCTTAAATTACATTAATTTGTAACGTGTTAATGAAAGAGAGCGAAACATGTCACATAAAAAAGCAGCTGGCAGTTCAAAGAACGGCCGCGATTCAAACGCCCAACGGCGGGGCGTAAAAAAATTCGGCGGAGAACAAGTTACCGCCGGTAATATCATCATCAGACAGTGCGGCACCAAAATCCATCCCGGCAACAATGTCGGCATGGGCAAAGATTTTACAATTTTTGCCACGATGGACGGTGTCGTGACCTTTGAAAGAAAAGGTCGTGACAGAAAAAAAGTCAGTGTTTATGCCCGGTGAAATTTGTAGATGAGGCCATTGTTACGATCAGGTCCGGAAGCGGCGGTGCAGGTTGCGTCAGTTTCCGGCGTGAACGTTTCATTGCAAAAGGTGGACCTGACGGCGGAGATGGCGGTGATGGGGGAGATGTTATCCTCCGGGTGGATCCTTCAAAACGGACCCTGTACGAATATCGCCGCCAGAAACGCTTTAGTGCCCAGAACGGATCATCCGGTCTGGGACGTCAGAAGCATGGCAAAAACGGAAGCCACTGCTATATATCACTTCCACCCGGCACCATTATTTTTGATGCCGAAACGTCAGAGGTTCTTGCCGACCTTACGGACCCTGACAAAGAGATAGTTTTGGCCCAGGGCGGCATGGGCGGACGGGGCAATAAACGCTTTGCAACGTCCACCAACCGGGTACCCAGGTTTGCCCAACCCGGAATCCCGGGTATTGAGATGAAGCTTCGTTTAGAGCTTAAACTCATGGCGGATGTCGGGCTTGTGGGTTTGCCCAATGCAGGCAAGTCCACCCTGATTTCGGCCATATCCGCGGCTCGCCCCAAAATTGCAGACTACCCTTTTACCACACTGACCCCCACTATCGGCATGGTGGACGCGCCTTTTGGCGAACCCTTTGCCGTGGCCGATATTCCCGGCCTTATTGAAGGGGCACATGAAGGGGTGGGACTTGGCATAAAATTTCTTAAGCACATTGAACGTACCGGTATTCTGGTGCATCTCATTGATTCCGGTGACATTGATCCGGAAAATCCGCTGGTACAGTTTAAACTTATCAACAATGAACTGTCCATGCACAGCGATACCCTGGCAAACAAAACCCAGGTTGTTGTGCTCAATAAGCTTGACCTTACGGGCATACAAAACCGGGTTGAAGCCTTTAAAAACGCTTTGCCTGATCAGACCATTTTTACCATTTCCGCAGCTACGGGCGAAGGCGTTAAACCTTTGATCAAACACCTGGCGCAACTACTTCAAGCTTCCGCACCTGAAGATAAATAATCGAGCCGGGCAACGTTTAACGGACACAGCCAAAATGAATGCAGGACTTTTCGGCGGCACATTCAATCCGATTCATAACGGCCATTTAGGTGTTATTCAATATGTCAAAGATCTGTACGCCTTTGACACCATCATCCTTTACCCGTCCGCCCTGCCCCCTCATAAACCAAACCGTAACCTGGCCTCTGCCAGGGATCGGCTGACCATGGTTGAGGGGGCAGTAAAAAATCTGAACGGGCTCCGGGTGTCCGACATTGAACTGCAGCGAAAAGGTCCGTCATTTACCATTGACACCATATCCCAGTTCAAATCCATTTTCGGCACCCAGACCCGTTTCCATCTGCTTTTAGGCTCTGATGCCTTTTTTGACACCCCATCCTGGAAACAGGCCCATCAAATTTTCGGTGCGCTGCCTGTGATCGTCATGCAGCGCGGCGAAAAAACAGGCATGGCGCCTTTTGCATCATTCATTGACGAACACGTTTCAAAAGGCTACAAACTTAAAAACGACAATATTTTTGTCCATGACCGGCTTCATCCCATCCGCATATGCAATGTGCCTAGGATAGATATTTCATCGACCCAGATACGGAATCGAATCAAAGCCGGCCAATCAATCTCAGGACTTGTGCCTGAAGATGTTGAGAATTTTATCAGAACAAAGGATTTATATAAATGATCGCCCTCCAAGAGGAATATATCCCCTACCTTGCCCCCATATTTAACCGGAAACCCAAAAGCGTCACCGCATTGATGGTCAGTGAACTGACCTCCTACACAGATATGGTGGTCATTGTAGAGGCCGGATCCAGCAGGCAGGTAACTTCACTTTCCGAACATATTATAAAATCTCTGAAGGGTGCAAAAATTAAGGCAACAGGCACTGAAGGCGTTAAGGAGGGCCAGTGGGCGCTTCTGGATTTCGGACACCTGATCATCCATGTGTTTGAATCCGATGCAAAGGCGTTCTACGATCTTGAAGGATTGTGGAGCGATGCCCAGAAGATTGATCTAAGTGCCTTTGACGCCCAGAGACCAACAGAGATGGAGGACGACGATGGGTTCTGAAAAACAGCCGGTCAACATTTTAATGATTCTTGACGGATGGGGTATCAATGAATCGAAAACAGGCAATGCCGTGGCGGCTGCCCGTACCCCGTTTTTAGATATGCTTGCGGCAGATTTTCCAGGCACAACCCTTAAATGCTGCGGTGAAGCCGTGGGGCTTCCCGACGGCACCATGGGCAACTCCGAGGTCGGCCACATGAACATCGGGGCCGGCAGAATTGTGGCCCAGGATTTTGTGCGGATCAACACAGCCATCCGGGAAAACGCATTTGCCTCAACCCCGGCCCTTGTTTCAGTCATGGATAAGGTCAAGCAGGCCGGCAAAAGCCTTCATCTGTTAGGACTGCTGTCCAACGGCGGGGTCCACTCACACATCAACCACCTGTTTGCCTTAATCAAGATGGCAAAAGACAAAGGGGTTGCAAAAGTTTTTATCCATCCCATCATGGACGGCCGGGACACCTCTCCCACATCGGGCATTGATTTTTTAAGACAGCTTGACCAAAAAATCCAGGAACTCGGCACAGGCAAGGTGGCCACCATGACCGGCCGGTTCTGGGCCATGGACCGGGATACCCGGTGGGAACGGGTAGAAAAGGCCTATGATCTTTATACCCAGGGCAAAGGTGTTGATGCATCGGACCTGAGTCCTGTCCAGGCCATCCAGGCCGCCTATGACAGAGACGAAACCGATGAATTTATCAAGCCGGTGTGCTTCTGTCCTGGCAACGAGGGGCGTGTAGAAGACGGAGATGGTGTCATTTTTTTCAACTTCAGAGCCGATCGGGCCAAGGAGATCACCCGGACGTTCACGGAAAAAAACTTTGGAGAATTCAAGCGCGCCGTAAACCCGGCCCTGTCTGATTTTGTGTGCATGACCCAGTATGATGAGCATTTTGACCTGCCCGCAGCATTTGGTCCCCAGCACCTGAACAACATTTTCGGCCAGATCCTGAGCGAACATAAGATTCCCCAGCTTCGCATTGCAGAAACGGAAAAATACGCCCATGTCACCTACTTTTTCAACGGCGGCGATGAGGCTGTATTTGACGGAGAAGAGCGAATGCTTATCCCCTCCCCCCGGGATGTGGACACCTATGACCAGAAACCTGAAATGAGCGCCGGTAAATTGGCGGAAACTGCCTGTGAGCAGATTCGTTCGGGCAAATTTCAATTTGTGGTACTCAACTTTGCCAATATGGACATGGTGGGACACACCGGCATATTTGATGCGGCGGTCAAGGCATGTGAAACCGTGGACAGCTGTGCAAAAAAAGTGGTGGAAGCCATCTGGGAAACCGGGGGCACAGCCTTTATCACTGCAGACCACGGCAACTCCGAACAGATGCTGGCCCCGGACGGATCACCCCATACGGCCCACACCTTAAATCCGGTCAGGTTTATTGTTGCATCCAAATCCGCCCCGGCCATGACACTTTTGGACGGTAAACTCGGAGATATTGCACCAACCATACTCAAGGTGATCGGCATAGCTCAGCCTTCGGAAATGACAGGCCAATGCCTGATTCAAGAAAAATAAGGCGATATTATTAACTTTTTTCAATTTTGCAGTGAATAAATTATGATACTTGATCAAGTTACCGACTATATTACCGGCAAAGAGATAGACAATGTCGGCGCTGAAGCCAGCCGTCAGATTTTTGAGAAATTTTTGGTGGAGACCAAAGGATACGACAAATCAAACGTTCTTGTGGATGTTCCTTTGACTGTCCAGTTCAAGGGCGAAGACTATCCTTCTGTAATTGATTTGATTGTGAATGTGGAAGACCGGCCCTTTATGGCCGTTACCTGTGTGGCAGGATCCATTGGATCATATGAAAGGGAAATTCTGGCCGGTGCCAGACTGGTTTATGACGATATCGTGCCCTTTGCCGTGTCCACCGATGCCAGGAACGTCATCATTAAAGATACCCGCACCGGAGAGACCATAGGCCAGGGGCTTGATGCGATCCCAGATCATTCCCAGGCCCGGGAAATGCTCAAAAAAATTGATCCCACCCCCCTTGATCCGGCAAAGAGAAGCGGGGAAATGATTATATACAGATCGTTTAATCTGGAAAAGGTCAACAAATAACACCAAACGTTGATTCAATCAAGCAGGGTTCGAATTTCGAGAGTGGGTAAAATTCAAACCCTTCAAGTTCAATGCGTCACGCTATTTGCGTGTTTCAATAATATACCGGCACACCTTGCCGTGTTATGCCCTTGGCACATCCTTGCCGCAATGTTTACACACAGAAGCCCGATTTTTGATAATCTCAGCGCAGAAAGGGCATTCCCGGGTGAAATGGCGTTCATGAAGCTGTTCAATTGCCTTTTGCACGCCTTCTTGTAGTACCGGGGTGGGAAACTTATGATTGATCAGGTGCTCCACAGCCGTGGCATCACCCAATTCGCCCACCATTTCTGCAGCTTTCAGTCTTGCCTTGGGCGGAATATTGGGATCCAGGCAGATCTTTAGAATCTCATCCCAGTCTTTGGACATATAATAATCCGTGAGAATGGAGAAGGTCTGTTTCAACAGCTCTCTTTGGGCCTGTTCCGCCACAAGCGCTGCATCATCCATCACAGACCCTTTACCGCCAATGGGACTGAACACGGGCATATACTCAAAATGGTCGGCGCCCGGTTCACAAAAACACCGGTAAGAGGCAGGTGCTTCCATGGATTCCATCAAATGCTCCCATCCCGCCCGGTAGGAAGGACACTGGTCGTTAAAACAGACAAACAGATAAGGGGTCTGCCACCCGAGACCATCGGAAAAGTTGATGGGCGGAATTTCCCAGAGCGTCATCGCCTCATCGCAATGGGGGCAATGGGGCTTGTCCATTTTTATATATTTTTCAAGCAGTTCTTCTTTTGTTTCAAATGCCATTGTATTCTCCTTATAATAGTTGTGCCAGATTTCGAGCCCGCAGCACCTATCATAATAAGCACAGAGGGATGGTTGTCAAACCATCCCTCTGTTGTGTTTCAAGTAATTGTGAGCTTATTCTATGGTTGCCAGCACATCATCCTTGGCCACAGAATCGCCGGGTTTAAAGTTGATGGCGGTGATGGTTCCGTCGGCTGTTGCCGGAAGAATATTTTCCATCTTCATGGCCTCAATCACCACAACGGTATCTCCGGCACTCACCGTATCGCCCACATTCTTCGCATACTTGACGATCACGCCGGGCATGGGTGCCAGCACAGGCGTTCTGGAATCGGAAGCTGCTGCAGGCTTGGGGGCAGGCCTTGGTGCCGCAGGTTTTGCCGGTGCAGGTTTTGGCGCCGGAGCTGCTGATACCGCCGGGACTGCCGGTGCAGCAGGTGCCGGGGGCACAATAGGGGCAGCCCCGGCAAGGGCCGCATAGGAGATCACAGGCGAACCGCCCACTTCATCCACCCCGACCTCAAAGCATTCACCATCCACAAATACATTAAAGGTTCTGGCAAATTCGCTTTTTTCGGGAAGATCTGCAGCCGGTTCAATGAGTTTGCCGGCCTTGGCCTTTTTAATCATCTCTTCCTGTTTTTTAACATCTTCCAGGGTAATGGGTTTAACAGTCTCGGGTACCTGTTCCTTGCCGTATTTCTGCATCAGGTATTTTTTACCGGTTACGGGGAACAAGGCACAAAGGATAAGATCTTCCTCATCCACGGCCAGATCACCGATCTCTTCCCTGGCTTTTTCAAGTTCCGGTGTCAACACCTCAGCCGGGCGGCAGGTGATGGGTTCCTGCCCCCTTTCATAGTCTTTGAGCGCTTTTTTCTGCAGTTCAGCGTCAATGGGGGCTGCTGTTTTGCCATACAAGCCGTAGCACAGATCCTTGACCTTGTCCGTGATCATCTTGTAGCGCTCTTCCTTGGTATCAAAAAGCACATTGTTCACGGTCTGGGTGCCCACAATCCGGCTGGTGGGGGTCACAAGGGGAATCTGGCCCAACTCTTTTCTGACCCTGGGCAGTTCTTTGTACACCTCATCAATTTTATCCAGGGCATCCATTTCCCGAAGCTGTTTAATGAGGTTGGCACGCATGAAGTCCGGAGCCTGATTGAGAAGCACATCAATATCAATCAGGGAGACCCGGCTGTCATCCAACAGGTGTTTATATTTGGGAATCACCTCTTTTTCCAGGGTTTCATTGATCCGGGTCAGGGCATTGATATCAAACCCCGTATCGCGGTCGGTGCCCAGAAGACTCATGACAAAGGGCTCAAGGGCCGCATGGGATGTTCTGTAGGCATAAGGGGTCATGCAGGTATCAATGATATCAACCCCGGCCTCCACCGCCTTGAGATGGGTCATGGGCGACATACCCGAGGTAAAATGGGAGTGCAGGTGGATCGGGGGCTTCACTTCCGCCTTAAGGGCCTTGACCAGCTCAAAGGCGTCATAGGGCGCCATCAGGCCTGCCACATCCTTGATGCAGATGGAGTCGGCACCCATATCTTCAAGGGCTTTGGCCTTTTTCACATAGTATTCCAGGTTATAGATCCCTTTTCCCAGACGGGGTTCTGTCAGGGTATAGCAGATGCAGCCCTGGAAATGCGCACCGCACTCTTTAATTACAGGCACCACGGTTTCAAAGTTTCTGTAATCATTGAGCGCATCAAAGGTCCTGAAAATATCCAGCCCGTTTTCCGCGGTCTTTTTAACAAACAGTTCGGCCAGATCATCGGCATAGTTGCGGTACCCCACAAGCTTCTGGCCGCGCAGCAGCATGGAGATCGGTGTTTTCTTGAAATACCGCTTCAGGGTGCGAAGCCGCTGCCAGGGATCTTCATTGAGATACCGGTGCATCGCATGAAAAGAGTGACCGCCCCATACCTCCACCGCCCAGAACCCGATTTCATCCATCTGCTCTGCCACAGGGATCATATCTTCGGTGCGCCCCCGGGTGGCAAACAATGACTGATGGCCGTCCCGCAGGGAGAGGTCCTGAATTTTCAGGGGATTTTTTGCCTTGGGTCGCGTTTGGGAATAATCCATCTCAACCATTTTAACTTCATTGTGATCGGTCATAATATCCTACATATAATTTCTTTTATTTTATCATTTAACCATTCTTTGCCGTATCATCGCATTGGCATTCATAATCGCCTGCCGGCCGGAAAGGCCCCAAAGGTTCATCTGCCCCAGAGGGGCTAAAGATCTGGCAGCGGCCTCGGCAGCCTGACGTTGCATGGCGGCAACGGCAGCTTCCTCTTCGGATTTAATGTACATCTGAACAGCAGCCATGGCAGCAGCCAATCTTTTATTTTGCATGAAAAGGTCTCCTTGGCTTTTTATTGTGTTAGGGGCCTTACACCGGAATATTTCCGTGTTTCTTGGCCGGCCTGAATTCGCGTTTGGTGACAACGGCCTCCAGGGCATCAATGAGCCTTGGCCGGGTTTCACTGGGCACGATCACCGCATCCACATATCCCCTTGCTGCGGCGCAATAGGGATTGGAAAACTGGGTGTTATACGCCTCGATTTTTTGCTTGCGCATGGCGGCCGGGTCTTCGGAATTTTTAATCTCCCTTGCGTGGATAACATTGGCCGCACCTTCGGCCCCCATGACCGCAACCTCGGCCATGGGCCAGGCAAAGGCCATGTCCGCACCCAGGTGCTTGGAGCACATGGCGATATATGATCCGCCGTAATCCTTTCTTGTGATCAGCAGCAGCTTGGGCACGGTGGCCTCGGCGTAACACCATAACAGTTTTGCCCCGTGCCGGATGACGCCGCCCCACTCCTGGTGGGAACCGGGCAGATACCCCGGCACATCGGCGATGGTGAGCAAAGGGATGTTAAAGGCATCACAGAACCGGATAAACCGGGTAGCCTTGTCTGACGCATCAATATCCAGGCAGCCGGCCATGACCATGGGCTGGTTGGCAATAATGCCGATGGGCCGTCCGTTCAACCGTGCAAAGCAGATCACGATATTTCTGGCAAAATACTGGTGGGGTTCAAAAAAGTAACCATCGTCCACGATGGCCGCAATAACCTGTTTGACATCATAGGCCTGGTTGGATTTATCCGGAATAATGGTGTCAAGGATCGGGGACATGCGATGGGGGGAATCGTCCGTGGGTTTGATCGGGGGATCTTCCATATTATTGGACGGCAGAAAGGCTAAAAGTTGCTTGATCTGTTCAATGCAGTCCTCGTCGGATTCACAGGCAAACTGGGCCACCCCGGATTTTTCGTTGTGGGTCATGGCACCGCCAAGGGCCTCAAATGAAATCTCCTCGCCGGTGACCGCCTTGATAACATTGGGACCGGTGATGAACATATACGAGGACTCTTTGACCATAAAGATAAAATCGGTCATGGCAGGTGAATAGACCGCCCCACCTGCCGTGGGCCCCATGATGGCCGAAATTTGAGGGATCACACCGGACGCCGCAGAATTGCGAAAAAAAATTTCGCCGTAACCGGACAAGGCGTCAATGCCCTCCTGGATCCGGGCGCCTCCGGAATCATTCATGCCGATCACAGGGGCCCCGGCTTTGAGGCCTAAGTCCATGACCTTACAGATCTTTTTGGCCTGCATTTCGCCCAGCGATCCGGCGGCAGCCGTAAAATCCTGGGCATAGGCAAAAACCAGACGGCCGTTTACCTTTCCGTGTCCGGTGATCACACCGTCTGCGGGAATTTCTTTGGTTTCCATGCCGAAATTTGTGCACCGGTGGGTGACGAACATGTCCAGTTCCCTGAACGTGCCGGCATCAAACAGCAGGTTAAGACGCTGCCTGGCATTCAAAACGCCTTTGTCACGCCGTTTGGCCAAAGCTTTTTCACCGCCCATGGCCTTGATATGTTTCTCTTTTTGCCTTAATTCCTGAATTTTGTCGGAAATGACTCCCATAATTCACATTTCTTTTTTAATTTATATAGTTATAGAATGGATTTGTTTATTTCTGTTGTTCTTGAATGTATTACACCTTAGGAACCTGCATTAACACATCACGGCTCCAGTGTAAATCGCCATGCGCAAAACCATGTTTCAGGATGGGGGTCCGGGGGACACCCGATACATTCGGTTTTAATTCTTTCATCAACGCCTTCGGCAAAACGGGCGTACTCGACAAGCCCGCCTGATTTGCAGGGGTAATCGTCCAGGTTCTTGCGCATCCTTGCCCGCTGGACCCTGCATTCGTTCATCTGAAACACAAAACTGGTTTCAGTTTCTTCCACAATGCTCTGCTCGTTGATAAATGCGTACATCCTGAAGTTCAAGGCGCGTTTAAGCCCATCAAGTCCCGGATAATTTCCCAGTCCCAGAATATTTTTGATGCGGTGGGCTTCAAAGGGTGAAAACCGGGCCCAGCAGGAGTCATTGCACCGTTTGGCATCGTTCATGCCGTGGACAAACTCCACGGCCTGGAACCAGACACCGTCGTTGGCCAGCCATGCTTTTCCCACGGCTGCCATCAGTTTTTCGGTTGTGTCGTCATCCAGTGACATCAATGCTTTGGGCATACCCTGTTCCAGTTCAAACCCCAGGGTGCGGGACAGATGTTTCATCAGAATGGAAATCGAAGATTGTGTGGCCGTATCCAGTGCCGCAAGCGCCTTTTCCATGCCCATCTGGTGCTGAACCTCGTTGAACCAGAGGCCGTAATGTACAACAATACGGGTGAACATGTCGATCAGCTGTTTTTTCTGCATGTCAGGGGTAAGGTCCTGGGCTTGGAACGGAGTGGAATCGTTCATGAATCGTCCTCCTTGATTTACGTTTGCCCCACAAATTACTCAAAGTATTTCCCGGTGTCAAGACGCATTGTTTCCAAGGCGCGTACCCCAATACAGCGCGTTTCAACAAATTTGATCTTTTTATTTTAACAATAAAAACGCGAAGTTCATGAAGATATCAGCTACTTAAACTTTGTGCCCTTGGAAACCGTCATGGTCCGTTAAAGGCTAAAACCCATTGGGGATTTACATTACTTTTACATCCCAAAGGTCTCAATCCCTATGAAAGGCCCATGAATCCATCTGTTCAGTTACTCTATGAGTTCACGAAACGCCTTCAGATCTTTTTTTGAATAGTGAAAAAAACGGTCATGGACATTGTCGGCAAAGGTTTCAAATTCCTCGTACCCTGCCCTGTCCAGGGAGGCAGAATAGAGATTCACCACCAGGTCATGGGCAATATAATCTTCACTGACCTCGATGAATCCTTCATCCCGGGTCCAGGTGGCCTTTGAAGCCTTTCCCCGGGACACCACACCGGATACGGCATGGCACCGATCCACGATCACGGACAAAAACCGCTCTTTTTTCTCGGCCATATACCGCTTAAGTCTGCGGTGGGGAACCAGATCTTCATAGACGTTTTGGGGGCCGAAATAGATACCGCGAAGCATCACCCCCCGGTCAAGGGCGGCATCCAGTTCCCCGGTCAGTGCACAAAGTTCCTCATCCCAGATGGACAGGGCAATGCGCTCCTGGGCCCCCTTGATCAGAACAGACAGAAAAGAGAGGATATTGTCCCGCCCCTGGATCACCACCAGCTGGTTGTCCTGTTTGGGTTCCCGGTAAAGCCGGCCAGCGTACTCGGTCAAATCCTGAAAAATCCCCTGAAACCTAGATCGAAGCTTTTTGATAAAAATTTCAGGGTCCATTGGGGTATAGGCCTTTGACTTGCCATCATCCTGTTCAAAGACCATCTGCTTGCCGATCAGGCTTTTAAGCACCTCATAAATCCGGGACCGGGGGATCCCCGAGGCTTTGCTCAGGGCATAACCGTTCAGGGGATACTCTTCCAGAAGTGCCAGATAGGCTTTGCATTCGTAAACCGAAAACCCCAGGGCTTTCATATGATCGGTGATCTGTTCTGTTTTATCCATAATATTAAAGGCTCAATAAAAGCCAGGATACGGCCACGGACCCTAACACCGGAACGATGATGCCGCCTCTAAAAAGGCCGTAAACCAGTGTAAATCCCATGCCCGCGATACCGGCCCAGGGCAGATCGGGTGTCGCAGTAAAAACGCCGGGAACAATCAGTGCGCCGATGGCCGCCACAGGGATGCACTTTAGAAAAGCATCCAGACGGGCGGGTATCCGGGCAGTTCTAAAAAAAAGAAACGGAGCCAGGCGCGGACCATATGTAACAGCGGCCATACCTAAAATCAGAGGAATCAGACTTCTATCCATGGGGGGTATCTTCCTTTATGAAACCAGGGTTTAAAAGTGCGCCTGCGGACGCCACCACCAGGATGCAGACGATGATACTCCACCCCTTTGGCAAAACATCCGCAGTTACCAGGGCCCAGTTGAACAGTCCTGACCCAAGGGCCAGCACAAGGGAACGCAAAGAGGTTTTCAGCTCCGGCATAAGAATGGCTAAAAGCAAGGCATACAAGGCCACCCCCATACTCTGGGTGAGGACGGCAGGCATAAATCGGCCCAGCACAAAGCCCGCCAGGGTGCCCGACACCCATCCGCTGTAGGCGGTCAGTTCCAGAAGCATAACAAACTGACGGGTCAATTTTGTCTGGGAAAACGACATCACGGAAAAGGTTTCATCGGTCACCCCGAACGCCATGGGCAGATAATATTTCACTGATTTTTCGACAATTCGGGTGGACAGATAGGCACTCATGAGAAAGTGCCTGAAATTCACCAGCAGGGTGGTCAGGACAATGCCCACCGGTCCCATGCCCGTTGCCAGCAGATTTAAAGCGATAAACTGGCTGGCACCTGCAAAGACCACAATGGAAAACAACATGGCCTCCACAAGTGTAGTACCTGTGGTCCTGGCCAGAATGCCAAAGGCCACAGCGGCCGGGAAATATCCGATAAATATGGGAATGCCGGCTTTCAAGGCTTCCCGGGTGTCAGACGGATGCATTGATACTTTCTCCAGATCAAGTTTAGTGACTATTACAGTAACTACTATTTAAGCGTCAAGTCAAAAACAGATGTCCATGTTTAATTTTTCATCCGGCAAGACACAATGCCGGTGACCGATACGGCGTTTTTAAAAATGATCTGGCAAAATTTACGGTTCTTGGCAAAACGTCAAGGGCACAAATGAAATGAAGTAGGCGGCTTGGGGGCCCCAAATAAGACCAGGCCGCCTGCAGGAGATCAGGCGGCCTCGGCACAATAAAGAAATAAGAACATGAAATTGAAATTCAAGAAAGAGAATATGAACTGATTTTTTCCGACGGGATTGGATCTGATATTTGAAAATCCTCAAAATTATTTAAGCCCGTCTTAATTACAACCTGATTGGAAACTATATCACTTCTGTTAAAAAAATGTGTTCTTGCCATTAGCATTGGATTTAATTTGCAGACAACCCGTCGATTTATCGTTTGGGACTTGATTTTATTGTCGGCCATTTTTGCAGGGGCAATCCACCCTGAGGGTGCCCTCGTTGGGCAGGCGCGGTGGCAGGACAGGCACGGTGACCTGCCCCAACAACGGCCGTGGCATAGGCAGCCTGAGTTGTACAAGCGAAAATAATGATCATTTGACCATTATTTTTTCTTGACAGTGCATCATAGCAATCCTATATTATGATCAAATGATCAAAACGAATGTTCGCGCCGGCCACAAATTATGGCCGAAACGCTAACGAACAGGGTCAAGAGCCCTGAAAAATAAAACTGAAAAGGAGACAATATCATGCCAGGATTTAATCAAAGAGGACCACAAGGATTAGGACCCATGACCGGAAGAGGCCAGGGTATTTGCGGCAACCGTAACACTACAGGTGCTGGATACGGAACGGGTTCTGGCGCAGGATACGGCGGCCGTGGGTGCGGCAGGGGATTTGCCGGCGGCAGAGGTATGGGTCGCGGCATGGGCCGGGGATTTGGCCAGGCAGCCGCCCCTGTAAGCGGTGCCCTAAATGAATCAGCCCTTCAGGACCGGGCCAGGATGCTGGAAGAAGAACTCAATGCCATCAAAGCGCAGCTCCATGGCATGCCCGAAGAAAAATAATCATTAACACGCCTGGTTGAAAGGAAAATTTCTTTCAACCAGGCTACCTGCAAAAAAAAGATCAGTCACCGGGTGGCAAGTCCGGCGGCTGATCTTTTAAGGATAATAAGGAGGTTATGTTGCCAGTTTTTTTAATTCGAAACGTGGCGTTAAATACAACCTACCATTATTTTATAATTTGTCAATAAAAAAGTTTCATTGACATAACTTTATCTAATCTTACCCAAAATGCGGGATGCCCATTTGGCATCACCGAGACGGCCTGAAATGCTGGTGCCCAGCTGGGACAATGCATCATTGCTCAGGGCGTTGGCTTCTGCGTCTGCGTAAACAGCTGCGGCATTTTCAGCATCTGCTGCGTCAACCAGTAAGGCTTCAGCCAAAAAGAGCTGATCGCTGAAGTCGGTCAGCTTCTGGCGGCCCAGTACCAGCAGTTCGGAAAGGATGGTCTTGTCTGCGGCCTGCTGTTTAACCAGTGTTATCAGCGCAGCATAATCCTGTTTGCTGCGGCAAAGGCCTTCAGCAGATTTATACAGCGTCAATGCGCCTTCCTTGTCGCCAATCAGGTTCAGGGTGGCGCTGCCTGCAAAAGTAAAGTCATAAACGGTCTTGGCTTTGCCGGCTGCCTTGCTGACCAGTTTTTGAGCCCACTCTTTATCATCAAACTTGTCAATGGCCACAGCGGCAAGCTTCATGATGTCACCGTTTCCAGTAGCTTTTGACTCCAGGCTTGAATAAATCTGTTTTACCCAGGCACTGTCCCCAAGGGTATCTTTGATGGCAGTGGTCAAGGTGTTGTAATCGCCATAGCTCTTGCATTTGTCCAGAAGCGCCGTATAGATCTCTTTGATCCAATCCGCATCACTGAGGTCCGCATGGATGGCCGCAGCAAGCTTGATAAAATCGCTGAAATGAATGGTAAGTTTTTCAGTCTTTTTATACAGTTTGGCTGCATAGAATTTATCACCGGTTTTTTCAAATACTTCACCGGCAAGAATGCGCATGGGTGCACAAGTTTTAATTTCATTTTCCCGCAGGGCAAAATCATCATACATTTTCCCAAACTCTTCACGTTTGGCTTTCTGGAAAGAGATGGAATCCGTCCATGCTTTGTCTTCCTTGGCAACTTCAAGAATGGCATCAGCGGTTTTCAGGAACTCCGCATTGTTCTTCACGGCAGCCTGGGCCTGTTTCAATACGGGCAGGGCTGCTGCGGTATCGCCCAGGTCTTTGGCCATGGCCAGGGCCAGGGAAACCAGTTGGCCACAGTCGGGATTGGTGGCAGCCGCTTTCTGGTAAACGCTTGAGGCAAAAGCTGCATCACCGGTATTTTCAAAACTTGCCTTGGCCAGTTTCAGATATTCTTCAAACTTGGCATACTTTTCTTCGGCTTTTTTGTAAACGGACAGGGTGAACGCATTGTCATCCAGCTGCGCTTTGACGATTTCAGCAAATTTGAGCAGCTCATCGCCTTTTTCCAGGGAGCCGGCAGCCTTTTCATAAATGGCCCGGGCAAAGTCCTTATCACCCAGATCTTTAATGGCGCCTGCGGCAAGGGCGCTGAATCCGTCAGCTGTAGACGCGGCTGCGATACCTTTTTCGTAAATTTCCTTGGCTTGATTCTGATCTTTGGTGCTGTCCAGGATAGATTTGGCAAAGGAGACAAAATCTTCGGGTTTTGTACATTTTTCAAACGCTTTGTCCATAACCACTTTGGCCATGTCCGGATCAGTTTTAGAAAGCTCGTTGCTCAGATTAAGGAAATCGGTGAGCTTGGTGCATTTACCCATGGCAGCTTCATTCATCTCCTTGGCCATATCGTCCAGGCCAAGTTTGCCGGCAGCAGTACCAAGACCGATGAAATCCGCAGCGCTCATGCACAGCATTTTAGCATTGGAAAGAAAGTTGCCGACCACATCGTCGTCACCGATGATCTCTTTGGCAGCCTCGGCATAAACCACAGCCTCATCATAGGTCTGGGCCCATTCAGCACCCTCTTCCATCAATTCAACCGCCCAGTCTTTATCATCCAGGCCGGTTACGATCTCTTTGGCCACACCAATGTATTCTTCCGGTGAATCACAGCTTTCCGCTTTCTCTTCCAGTTCTTCTTTGAGTCCCATAATTTCTCCTTATTTAGTTTTATTTGATGATTTAAGGGGTATTATCGATCAATTATATTCAACGGGAAACGCCCGTCGGCACACAGTCATTTCATGGGGTAACCGGCAATATATCGGCCATGGGCGGACATGGCCCGCTAATGCCAATCGCATAACAACCTGCTAAGGACTTTCACATAATATATCCCCGACTCTAATAACATACTGATATAAAAACAGACAATGGGGATTTTGCATAAAGTTAAATTTTTTAAAGAATAGAGTTAAAATAAATTGAACAAAAATGGCTGCGTCAACGGACTTGAATACATGGCGCATCAAGGGTTCAGCAGTATAACTGCGACGATTTGATGCCTCCGGAGACAAGGCGTCAAAGGAGATATTGTTTCGTTTCATTGATTTGCCAAGTACGTCTCATCTGTGGTACCAGGTATTGAAAAATAAACGTCCATCGCTTATAAGCCCTTTATGGTACCTGATATCTCTTACATCCTGGGTGCAAACAGACCTTTGCTCAAACGGTTTCGGCCCGTTTTTCTTATCCTTGCCGTCATCGCGTGGGGCCTTTTTTTTGCCACATCGGGCACTGCCCAGGCCAATCCATTTACCCAAAAAAGCGCAACTTCTGCGCCCCAACACCCGGATGACACTTTGCAGCGCGCCCCCCGGATGTCCCCATCCCCAACCCCGGGCCCAACGGACCGGACGTCAAGCATGATGGAACGTATCATTTTTTTTCAAATGAAACTCAAGGAAAAAATGACGACTCTGATCAGGCGGGCAAAGGAGACCGGGGAAACCTACCCGCTTTTATGGGTTCTGGCAGCAGGTTTTATATACGGGGTGGTGCATTCTGCAGGTCCCGGCCACGGCAAAGCCGTTGCCCTGTCCTACATTGTGTCGATCAAACCGACACTTCCCCGGGCCCTTGCCTTTGGCAATATTCTGGCCATCAGCCATGGGATGTCCGGGGTAGTCCTGGTGTTTTGCGTCAAATATATTCTGCAGGCATCCATGTCTGGCACCCTTGCCTCGGTCACCCATACCACCCAGATTGCAAGTTATTCACTGATTTTTGTTCTGGGTCTGTTTCTTTTTTTTCGCAAACTGCCGGTGTTCAAAAAAGTGAAACCTGGTCACCGGCCACAGGATGAAGAGACCGGGGTGCCTGTGGATGCCGGGTCTATCCTGCCCGCTCTCTTCATCGGCATGATTCCCTGCCCCGGCGTTGTCCTTTCTGTTCTGTTTTGTCTATCTTTAGGATTGCCCGGGTTCGGCATGATGCTGGCCTGTGCCATAACCCTTGGCATGGCTTCAACGCTATCGTTGGTCGTGCTGACGGCCATGGCCGGAAAGGCCGCCCTTCTTGCCCCTTTGTCCAGGCGTTTTTCTTTTGCCCACAATGCAGGAGATATCCTTGAAGCCCTGGCCGGCTTAATCCTCTCTACCCTATCTCTTATGCTTCTACTCACAATTTTAAACGCATAGAAACAAACTGTCGAATCCGACAAAATCCAAAAAAAACATTGACAAAAAGTTAAAAGAATGAAAATAAGGTTTCTGTTTTTAATTTAGAGTAAGCTAACAATTATTTATCATTGTAGACCCAAATGCTTATAAAGACAAAGACTCGCATGTTTAATTTAATATACGATTATAACAAAATCAGCATTTAAACCTGTCGGCACGCCTTTATTTGAATCAATGGCCGCCGGACAATTTTTGCAAATCTTTTAAGGAGAAAAAAATGAAAAAAAAATTATCTGTATTCACCTTCAGCGCCCTGGTCTTTGGACTTTTTCTGATCCAGGCCGCCCAGGCCCATACCCCGTTGTGTTCCTGCTATGACAACGGTGACGGCAGTGTAACCTGTGAAGGTGGATTTTCAGATGGGTCGTCGGCCGCAGGAGTCCAGATGCGTGTTGAGGACGCTGCCGGCAAGGTGTTGAATTCCGGCACAATGAATGATGACAGTGAATTCACCTTTGATAAACCCGCAGGAGATTACAAGGTGCAGTTTGATGCCGGGGAAGGTCACAAAATAACCGTGGATGGCAAGGAAATTAGTCAATAGGCAGATCACCTAAATAATATCTAAAAGGAGACTATTTTGAAAATGAAACATCTTATCACCGCATTCAGCACCCTGGCCATCCTGGCACTCAGCGTACCTGCATTTGCCCACTTTCAAATGATTTACACACCCGAAAGTGCCTTGAACAAAGGGGGAACAATCCCTTTGGCCATCGTTTTCACCCATCCCTTTGAAGCCGGCCACACCATGGACATGGGTACACCGGAACAATTTTTTGTTACCCGCTCAAGGGGTGAAAATACGCCTAAAAAAACGGATCTTCTGCCAACCCTGAAACCCATTACATGGACCAGCCTGACCAATTCAGGCGCAGCCTATGAGACCGAATATTCCGCAAGAGGCGGTGACCACATCTTCTGTCTGGTACCGGCCCCCTATTACGAAAGCGAAGAAGATGCCTACATCCAGCAGACCACCAAAATGATCGTCAATGTGGGCGGAGAGCCCGGGGCATGGATGGAACCTGTGGGGCTTGACTGTGAAATCGTTCCTTTGTGCAAACCCTATGACCGCTGGACCGGCAACGTATTCCAGGGCAAGGTATTGTTCAAGGGCAAACCTGTGGCCGGGGCAGAAATTGAAATTGAATTCATGAACCACCAACCGCTGCTGGACCAGAAAGCCTTTGCCGGGCAAGCCGCGGCAGTTGCCCCCCAGCCCGCCTTTGTACTGCAGACCATTTTTGCCGATGACAACGGCGTATTTACCTTTGGCATTCCCAAGGCCGGATGGTGGGGATTTGCAGCATTGGGCCTTGACCCCGAAGGCACGTTTAACGGCAAAGAGTGTTCCAAGGATGCAGTGATCTGGATTCAGGCCAAGGACATGAAATAGGGCATGAAATGAAATAGGGCATGAAATGAAATAGGGCATGAAATAAACTATGAAGTAAGCAAGCCTTCCGGTGCCGGTTCTTTTTTCTATCTTAACAAGTTACCATATTTTCTCCCAAAGGGACTCAACCTTACAAAGGGCCGGCACTTTCCCATTTTCAATGGCGGCAAACAATAAACACAATGAACCACCTGTTCACGGCACCCAGAGGACAGACCTTATGCACCCTGTTATCAGTGTTGACCATCTTTGCCACCGTTACGGCAAACGCTATATTTACAAAGACCTGAACTTCTCCATTTCCCCAGGGAAAATATACGGCCTGCTGGGCAAAAATGGCGTGGGTAAAACCACCCTGATCAAAATATTGATGGGATTTTTGCGGCCCGTGTCCGGAGCCTGCAAAGTATTCAACGAGCCCTCCCACAAGCTGTCGCCCGCCGCCAGGGCCAAAATCGGACTCTTATTTGAAGGCCATGTGGCCTATGAATTCATGTCCATCCGCCAGATCGAAAAATTTTACGCCCCCTTCTATCCAAACTGGGATGCCGGTATCTACTACCGGATGGTGGAAAAATTAAACCTTGGCCCCAATCATCTTATCCGCCGGATGTCCTGCGGCCAGCGCTCCCAGGTGGTGCTCGGGCTGTTGATGGCCCAGCAGCCGGAACTGCTGCTGCTGGACGACTACGCCATCGGGCTGGACCCGGGATACCGCAGGCTTTTCCTTGATGAAATGCGCAGCTATCTATCCTGCGGCAACCGCACGGTATTTCTAACCTCCCACGTGATCCAGGATATGGAAGATTTTGTGGATGAGGTTATTTTTCTCGAACGCGGGGGGCAGATGATGAACATCCGCCTTGACCACTTTAAAAAAAATTTTCTGTGTTTCAGGCTGCCGATTAAACCCAGCACCCCGGTTAACGGCGTAAACCAGGAAACCCTTTCGGACATCTCCAAAGATAAACTGCTTGGTGCCTGTGCCAAGATTAAAAACATTGAGGTTCATCCCAACCACATGGATCTGTTCACATTTGCCACCAAGGCGGATCTGCTTTCCGAGCTTACGGCGGTCGGTATCTGCGACAGTATGCTGGAACCTGTATTATTAAACTTGGAAGATGCGTTTATCGGTTATACGGGAAGGTATTCATGATTCAAGCCGTTTTCAGAAAAGAATTTTTTAAAATCAGGTTTTTATGGCTGCTGGTGTTTATTGCCAACCTCCTGCTTTTAATACACATCTGGATATCGACCCGCCGGCTGTTCATTCTGGACCATGCCGAGGTGGTCTGGTACCGGGTGCTGCAACTGGGGCAGATCCATTTTGAACAGTTGAAATTCGCCCCGCTGCTTACGGGCATCCTGATCGCCTGTTTCCAGTTTCTTCCCGAGATGTGGGGGGAACGGTTCCGGCTCTCACTTCACCTGCCCGTGTCCGCAGGTTTTGTGGCCATGGGCCATCTGACAGCAGGCATTTTTGCCTATCTGCTCGTGGGACTGACAGACCTTGGCGGACTGTGGCTGATCACCAGCCTCTATTTTCCCGCCCAGGGCATCACGGTCAGTGTGCTCACGGCCCTGCCCTGGATCACGGCAGGCATCTGCGCCTATCTTGGCATGGCCCTGACCCTGTTAGAACCCAATTTTCGCCTTAAAGCCGTTAACCTGGCACTGACCGCCGGGATGTCCGGCTGCTATTTGATCAATATCCAGCCCGGGGCATTTGACCCAAGTCTTGCCGTGCTCACGTTGCCCTTGGCATTGATGATGCCGGCGGTCATGGTGCCGGTTTACAGATTTCGCTACAGGAGAATGGGATAATGAGCCGGCCATCCCTTGCTGTTTACGCATGTTTAATCATCCTGGTATCTGCGGTTTATCTGCCCATGCTCTACGACAAATTGTTTATGGATGAGGTGGAAAAAACCCATCTGTTTTACAGCCCGGTGAGCCATGATTTTATTCTCAAAGAAAAAATAGTGGGAAAGGTACCCGAAGCGGCCCGGCACATGGCCGAGGACCATCACAACAATATTGCCTACATCAAGGCCGACGGCACCTATATACCGCGTCAAACCTTTGAACGGCACCTGCCTTTTATTTTTTATAAAAACATGGAGATCTGGGGGCTTTTACCCATTACCCTGGACGGTCAAACCTTTGACCAGCCTGCCATCAAAGCGGACCGCAGGGTGCTGGAGTTCAAATCCCGGGAGCTGCCGGACCATTACCCTGAAGTGCCGTTTTATCCGCTTCTGGAATCCAACCCGGGCCAGGCCCGGCTGGTGTTTCCCGAGGACCGGTTCCGCATGACAGATATGGCCATGGAGTTCATTGATGCGGACACAAACACGCTGGATACCGTTTATACCAAAATGTACACCATCACCCTTAAAAAAAAGGGGTTTAAATTTCCGGCCCGCTCTGTGAACGGCAAATTTACCGTACTCAAGCCCTTTGACGAAGGGGTCTTTATCGTGGACCGCGATTACCGGGTTTTTCATATTAAGCGGGTGGATGACAAACCGTTGATCAACCAAACGCCCATTGCACCGGATTTAAAAATAAGGGCGATAAAAATATCCGAAAACAACCAGAAAAAATACTATGGCCTGGCCCTTGCCCAAGACGGCCGCTTGTTCCTTATGGGGTATGACAACTACCGGCTGACACCCCTCCCTTTAACCGGTTATGACCCGGACCGCATGGATGTAAAGCTGATATTCAATCCCTTGTACTGCACAGCCGTATACTCTGATGAAACAACCATCCGGGCCGTTGCCATGGATAAAGATTTTAACGTGATAAAAACTTTTGCGCACACCATGTCCCGGGCGAAAGCCAATACGGCCGCCCGTATCCGGGATATGCTGTTTCCTTTTGTACTTAAAGCTGGCCCGACTGAACAGACCGCATACGTCACCACCCGATTTGAGCCCGGCAGTATCGGCTCCCTGATCGGCATGGGACTGTGCGGTCTGTTGTTTTCGGCCGGCACAAAAATAACGACAGGCGCATGGCCTAAAATCTTGCAGACACTCACCGTAGCGCTGACCGGACTTTACGGCCTGGTTGCCATGGTCATAGCCAGGGCATGCGATTAAACTCAGAAAAAGAACCTAACCCCAGACAACGAGGAGCATAAAATGAAACGGAACACCATGGCTCAACCCAGTTTTTTACTTCGACGAGTATTGTTACTGGTCCCGCTACTGATCGGCCTGACAGCGGGCAGTGCATTCAGCCATACCTTATATATCCAGTCTTCCCGGTACCAGGCCAGTGAAGGCAAATCATTTCCGTTTTTTTTCTGTTACGGCCACTTCATCCCTGTGGCGGACGGTATCCGGGGCAAAAAACTGAACAAGGTCCAGGTCATTGCACCCGGCGGCCAGGCCCAAACCGTTGACATCATGGACATCAAAGGGCTGCACTCCCACATGGTGGCGTACAACACCCCCGGAATATGGGGACTGACCGCAGAGACAACACCTGGATATTACACCTTTTATAAAGATAAAAACGGCAAAGAGCGGCATGCCATCAAATCCATTGACCAGATCAAAGACCGGCTTGGCCAGGTGATTAAAAGCTATTATTCCAAACAATACGCCAAAACCTATGTGAAATGCGACACGCCCACAGGGCCTTTCCCGGCCAGCCTGGGCCTGCCCCTGGAGCTGGTCCCCAAACAGAATCTGTTTGAACTTAAACCAGGCAGCACCCTGGAGCTTGACGTGTACATGGACGGCAAGCCATATACGGGACAAGGAACATGGGATGCAACCTACATGGGATTTTCCACCCAGGCGGAAGATAATTTTTACCCGCACACCCAAGTAACGGGATCAAGGGTTTCCATTCCCCTGCCCACCCCCGGCAGATGGTTTATCCGCTATTCCATAAAGATGGATGCGCCGGATCAGGACAAAGACAAATACCTTCAAATGAAGCTGACCGCAACGTTGACATTACAAATTGATAATGAACGCAAAACGCCGGAGCCCGAATCCCACTGAACCGTCCCCAGCCTTCCTTGATGAAGCGCACCAATACAAGCCTGCCGGTGATTTCGGGTTTCTTTTTTTCCCTTTTGCCGAACCCGGAACCCGGCAGGCTTGCCATACACCTTTGCCAAAACATATTGACGGTATACCCCGCCTGAATTATTCTGACCACGTTTCAACCGAAAGCGCCTCTGTCTTAATCTAACGCTTTCGATGCCAAAGGATTTTGTGTTCATGCAAAAACGCTTTTTATTTCCGTCAGACAATTCATGGTCAAAAATCTGTCTGATTTTTATTTTTATAACCCTGCTCACAGGCTGTATGGCTGTGGGGCCGGATTACAAACAGCCGGACCTCGTTTCCGAAGAGGCCTGGCATGCGCCCATGCAAAAGGGGTTGAACCAGACATCGTCAGACCCCAAAATCCTGGCCCAATGGTGGACGGTGCTCAATGATCCGGTGCTCACGGGTCTGATATCCCGCGCGGTGCAAAATAATCTGGATGTAAAACTGGCCCTGGAACGTATTCGGCAGTACCGGCTGCTCAAAGGAATCGAGCAGGCAGACAGGTTGCCCACCGTCAATGCCTCGGGGGGAGCCTCCTGGACCGGCACCAGCAACGAGGACGGTACCGGTAAGGTTTCCAACGCCTATAGCGCGGGACTTGATGCAAGCTGGGAAATTGATCTGTTCGGCCGAATTCAACGCTCCATAGAAGCTGCGGACGCCACCCTTTCCGCCAAGCAGGAGGCCCTGCGGGACGCCCTGGTCAGCCTTGTGGCCGACCTTGCCTCAAGTTACATTGATGTACGCACCGCCCAGATACGCCTGAATGTTGTACGTCAGAGCATTGAATCCCAGACTGAATCGTTCCAGCTCACCCAGTGGCAGAACCAGGCGGGGCTCACCGATGAACTTGATGTCCACCAGGCACGTTACAGCCTGGAGAGCGCCAAAGCCCAGATTCCGGCCCTTGAATCCACCCTGTCCGAAGCCATGAACCGGGTGGCCGTGCTTTCGGGCCTTACCCCCGGCATCCTGAACGAGACATTGATAACGCTTCACCCGCTTCCGACCCTCCCCGACACCATTGCCGTGGGGCTTCCCGCAGATGCGTTGCGCCGCAGGCCGGACGTCAGAGAGGCGGAGTACGAACTCATTGCCCAAACCGCAAAGGTCGGGGTGGCCACAGCAGACCTTTATCCCAAACTGACCCTGTCCGGCTCCATTGGTGTGGATGCCCTAACGCCTGACGAACTTATTGACAATACGTTTGACCCATCCCACTGGGCCAGATCCCTGGCCGCCAACCTTGCTCACACCCTGTTTGATGCGGGTGCTATCCGTAAAAATATCGAGGTCCAGAACTCGTTGCAGGAACAAGCGCTGATCCAGTATAAATCGACGATCCTATCGGCCCTGGAAGAGGTTGAAAATGCCCTGGTCGCCTATGCCAAAGAACAGATTCGACTGGAACATCTCACCGTTGCCGCCCAGGAAGCCCAGACATCTGAAGACCTGGCCAAACAAAAATACGAATCAGGACTTGTTGATTTTACCACGGTACTCACATCCCAGCAGACCGTGTTATCTTATCAAAGTGATCTGGCCACAAGCCGGGGAACCTGTGTCTCCGATCTGATCACCCTTTACAAGGTCCTTGGCGGAGGCTGGTCCCCGGTCGAATCCGATGCTCCACAGGGCGGACAAAACAAACCTGAAACAAATCCAATCCCTTAACATCTTTGGAGTCCCCATGGATTTAACCGATGATATCAATGACAGATTAAAAAAGAGCGGCCCCACAAAAAAAAGTAAAAAACGGCCGTTCATCATCCTTTTGATCATAGTGATATGCGCAGCAGGGGCATATTTTTTTCTGATGCCCAAAGGCCAGCCCGGCGGGCCGGACGCCGGCGTCTCGTTTAAAACTGCACCAGTCGCTGTCACGGACATTCACGTCACCGTATCTGCCACAGGCACCCTGGAACCCACCAACGAGGTGGAGGTGGGCAGTGAATTATCCGGCACCATCCAGGAAGTGTTCGCCGATTACAATGACCAGGTGACCGAAGGCCAGGTGCTGGCACGGCTGGACATCACCGATCTGCAGGCCCAGGTGCGCAAAAGCAAGGCGTCTCTGGCATCTGCCAAGGCTTCCGTACGCCAGGCCCAGGCCACGGTGGAAGAGACACGCCTGAAATTAAAAAACCTTAAAAAAGTCCGGGAATTGAGCGGCGGCAAAGTCCCGGCCCAGACCGACATGGATGAAGCCCAGGCCAACTACACCCGGGCACAGGCTGACCAGGCCAGTGCCGAGGCCAGCGTGGCTGAAGTCCAGGCCTCTTTGGACAGCACCCTGACCGAATTGTCCAAGGCGGATATAATCTCTCCTGTGAACGGGGTTGTTTTGACCCGGGACATTGAAAAGGGGTCCACCGTGGCGGCTTCATTTGAGGCCCCGGTACTGTTTACCCTGGCCGAAGACCTGAGTAAAATGAAGCTCAATGTGGATGTGGACGAAGCGGACATCGGTGTGGTCAAAGAAGGACTTGACGCCCATTTTACCGTGGACGCCTACCCCCAGCGCCAATTTGCGGCAAAAATCCAGCAGGTCCGGTTCAATGCCACCACCACGGACGGGGTGGTCACCTATGAAACCATCATGACCTGTGACAACGCCGATTTAGCGTTGCGGCCCGGTATGACCGCCACGGCCGACATCATTGTCAAGCAGGCGGATCAGGTTTTATCTGTTCCCAGTGCGGCCTTAAGATTCTCAATGCCCAAACCCGAGGAAAACAGCAGCAGCCCGTCATTATTGAGAATGTTCATGCCAGGTCCCCCCAGACGCGGCAACCGGCAGGCCAAGCATGTGACCGTCACAGGCGGCAAAGAGCAGAAGACCGTCTGGATTCTGGATGAAAACAAGCGGCCAAGGCCTTTGCCTGTCAAGGTAGGCTTAACGGACGGGGTCAACACCCAGATTCTTGAAGGGCAGATCACCCAGGGCACCCAAGTGATTGTTTCGGCCGTCACAGAAGGCAAGTAGCGTCATGGCAGAAAAAAAATCTTCGCTAATCTCCCTGACCGGGGTTACCAAGGCTTACGGCAGCAACGAAGCCAAAATCTATGCCCTGCGGGGCATTGACCTGGCCATTGAATCCGGTGAATTTATTTCGGTGATGGGACCGTCGGGGTCGGGCAAGTCCACCTGCATGAATATCCTAGGATGTCTGGATACACCCACATCCGGCCGGTATAAATTCGGCGGGGTGGAGGTCAGCCACATGAGCCGCAAGCAACTGGCCACCCTGCGCCGGTTTTACCTGGGATTTGTATTCCAGGGTTTCAACCTGCTGAACCGGACCACAGCCATGGAAAATGTGGAACTGCCCCTGATATACAGGGGCATACCGCCCAAAGAACGTAAAGCCCTGGCAGGCAAAGCCCTTGAACAGGTGGGGCTTGCAGGACGCGAAGACCACACCCCCGGCGAGCTGTCCGGGGGCCAGCAGCAACGGGTGGCCATTGCCCGGGCCATTGCCACCACCCCGTCGGTACTGTTTGCCGACGAGCCCACGGGCAATCTGGACACAGCCAGAAGCCATGAAATCATGGAATTGTTAAAACAATTGAACCGGGAGCAGAAAATCACCGTGGTCATGGTCACCCATGAATCAGACATGGCCGCCTACTCGGACCGTATTATTCACTTTGTGGACGGCCAGGTGGCCGACGTCGAGGCCGGGCATCCCACGGCAGTCAAAGGAGCCCAGGACCGATGATCTGGAACACTTTTATTCTGGCGTTGCGGGGCATCCGGCGCAATGTCATGCGTTCGGTGCTCACCATTTTAGGCATCATCATCGGCGTGGCCGCCGTAATTACGCTTGTGACCATCGGCAACGGCACCACGGCCCAGGTGACCCAGCAGATCGCCGCCATGGGCACCAATGTGCTGCTCATTAACCCGGGCCAGCGCCATGGTCCCGGCGGGGCATCCGGGGCGCCGAGCTTTTCCGTCAAAGATGTCCAGGCCATTGAACAGCAGATCAATGATCTGGCGGGCGTGGCCCCGGCAGTATCCGCCTCTGTCGTGGCCGTGGTGGGCAACCAGAACTGGAGCACCAGCATTACCGGCACCACCAACGATTTTTTTAAGGTCCGTAACTGGACCATCAAATCAGGACGGACATTTAACGAAAACGAAATCAGCGCCGGGCGCACCGTATGTGTGGTGGGGGACACCATCCGGAAAAATCTATTTGGCAACACCGATCCTGTGGGACAAAAGCTGCGCCTGGGCACGGTTTCCTGTCAGATTGTCGGACTGCTGGAAGCCAAGGGTAACTCCTCCATGGGCCGGGACCAGGATGATTGTGTGATCATGCCCATGAAAGCGGTCCAGCGTCGTTTCACCGGCGACAAGGATATCCCCTTTATCCAGGTGGCGGTTAAAGACGGCGCATCCACAACCACCGCATCAAGTGCCATCCAGGCGCTTTTAAGAAAACGCCGCCACCTCTCCGACAATGAAGAGGACAATTTCAGGATCATGGACACCAAGGAGTTGGCCACCATGCTCACCTCCACCACAAAAACCATGACCGCCCTGCTCGGGGCGGTGGCGGCCGTGAGTCTTCTGGTCGGCGGCATTGGTATCATGAACATCATGCTGGTCTCCGTCACCGAGCGCACCCGGGAAATCGGTATCCGCCTGGCCATCGGCGCCTATGAACATGAGGTGCTGCTCCAGTTCTTAGTCGAAGCCGTAGTGCTGTCCTCCTTTGGCGGCATATTCGGCATTATCCTGGCCCTGGCCGCCTCCTTTGGCGCCACAAAAATGCTGGCCATTCCCTTTGCCCCGGACCTCTCCATCATCATTATCGCCTTTTTCTTTTCCGCCGCAGTGGGCGTAGTATTCGGATATTTCCCTGCCCTCAAAGCCGCCCGAATGGATCCCATCGACGCGTTGCGCCATGAATAAGCCCCCAAGATGAGGAATCTCCATAAACTAAATCCCCAATAACATCAAAATTAAGGGATTCCCTGATAGACATCTCTTCTCGTTGATGATACGAAACCAGTCGAGATCAATCTGTATTCTATCTCGATTGTGTTTTGTGTAATGGTCAAGCGAATGGGTCAAATCCGTCCAACTTTCAAGCTGGAAGGCCATTTTGTCTTGCGAAACGAAAACAGAAGTCTAAATTATAAAATGAATAGACAGAATCTGCCTATCACCATATTGGCCCATTCTGCCTATTTCACTGTTGGGCTTCAAAAAATGGTACAGATTTCTAAATTATAGATTGAATGGTTGTTTTTATCATTATGAAAAAATTAATTGATGAATGTATTGAACAAGTCAAAGATAACTTTGAGGGGCTTTGTGAGAATGCAACGCCAGGCTCCAATGATTGTTTTAGCTGTTTCCAAAAGCAATTTTTTGGCGGAAATATAATTTCTTATAATTGTGCTCCTAAAACACAAATATATGTCGCTAGGTATTTCCCTGTCCATGTTAAGGAAAATGCTGTCGGGCTAAAGCTAATGCCACAAGAAATAAAGAATCGTTTGATTTCTGAAAATCCTTTAAACATTATTAGCGTAGGCGGAGGACCTGGCAGCGATACCTTTGCTGTAAAAAATTTTCTAATTGATAATGAATTGGCAGGGGAAATTACAGCCCAAAAGGATGTTTATTTGTTAAGGGTAGACAAAGAAGAAAATTGGAATCATATTGCAGGTATTGTTAACTCCAAAGTGACCGATACAGAACTTATCAAATTCGATGCCCGGCGAAAAACTCTTGATATTACAGCTAAGCAAGAATGGCCTAAAAAATTCGGGAGACTATATAACATTTTTACGATGTCGTACTTTCTTTCCGAAATGGGCAGCCAGGAAGAAGTTGAAGCCGTTGCTGAATTTATTAACAAAATTTCGTCTGATAAATGTTCCGTTGTTTTAATCAATGATAGAGATGAAGGAAAAGTGCATCAATTCAAACAAATTCTTTTTGAGAATCTATCTACAAACACAAACTGTGAATATGAAGATAACACAAAATACCATTGTGGTTTTTTTTATGATGACGAAGATCGAAATTTAATCTCGCCAAAGTTAAATACTAATTCAATTCGTTTTTTCAAGGTTCTTTACATATGATTTTAAGTGTTAGCAGAAGAACAGATATTCCATCTTTTTATTCAGAATGGTTTATGAACAGATTGAGGGAAGGGTTTGTTTATGTAAAAAATCCTTTTAATGCTAACCAAATTTCCAGAATCAAACTCAATCCCCAAACAATAGAATGCATTGTATTTTGGAGCAAGAATCCAAGTCCATTAATTCAATATTTAAAAGAAATTGATGCATTAGGATATAAGTATTATTTTCAATTCACAATAACTTCTTATGACAAATCTATTGAGCCTAACATTCCCAAAAAAGAAAATATAATTAAAACATTCAAAGAATTGTCAGAGAAAATTGGTTCTGAAAAAATCATTTGGAGGTATGATCCAATTTTTTTAACAGAAAAATACAATATAGCCTATCATTTGAAATGGTTTGAATATTTAGCTGATAAATTACATAATTACACTAAAAAATGCATATTTAGCTTCATTGATATGTATAAAAAATGTGAAAAAAATTTAAAAGCCGTCAATCTTGAGCAATTGACAGAGAAAGATAAAGATATTCTTATTAACGAGCTATCTTCAATTGCACAAAAATATTCTTTGAAATTAGAATCATGCGCACAAAAAGAAAGTTTTGAAAAATATGGGGTTTCCCATGGGAAATGCATAGATGATGAGCTTATATCAAAAATAATTAATAATCGGTTGGAGATCGCTAAGGATAAAAATCAAAGAGATCAGTGCGGGTGTGTATCAAGTGTTGATATAGGGACATACAATACATGTAAAAATTTTTGCAGGTATTGCTATGCAAATTATAGCGAAAAAACTGTATTAAAAAACATTGAAAACCACGATACTACATCCCCCCTCATTACTGGAATCCCTCATGGTCATGAAAAAATTACCGATCGGAAAATAATGAAAAATAAATCAGTTCAAATGAATCTTTTTGGTAAATAAATGCCCAATCGGGATAGGACTCCCCATCACTGAGGAGCCCTCCCACACCACCCGGCATACGGATCGCGTACCAGGGCGGTTCGGCTGATTTTAGGAATCAGTTCCCGGGCAGATATAATCCTTGATCAATAAAATATCGTTCAGGCATGGCAATGGCCACCCATTTGACTTTGCTCATGTGCCAGTACTTTTTGCGAGCATTGCCGCAAAGCATGGCATCTTGGTGAGCAATACCAAGTTTCTCAAGATTCCGAACCCTGGTTTTGGGATTTTTCCATTGTTTCCAGACAAGACTTCGCAGCCTTCGCATTATCCAGATTTTGAGACCTTTGAGGAAGGATTTGGCCTCTGTAAGCTGGAAGTAATTCCACCATCCCCGAAAGTATTGGTTCAGTTCCTGGATAACCTGCCAAAGGCTTTTGCCCCGCTTGCGGCTGGTTAATTCCCGGACTTTGTCCTTGAACCGTTTCATGCTCTTGGCATGAATCCGGATTTTTGACTGTCCACACATTTGGAAATATGTGAATCCGAGAAATTTGCGTAACCACGGTCTGCTGACAGCACTTTTGTCCTGGTTTACTTTGAGCTTGAGTTTCACAGTCAAAAATTTGGTGATACTCTGCATAACCCTTTCGGCTGCTTTCCGGCTTTTGCAAAAGATCATAAAATCATCGGCATAACGGACATATCGGTGCCTTCGTTTCTCAAGTTCCTTATCCAGCTCATCAAGAACGATGTTGGACAGCAAAGGAGGTAGCGGGCCTCCCTGGGGAGTCCCTTCTTCCGTTGGAACCATAACGCCTGAGTTCATTACACCGGATCTTAGATATTGCCGTATTACCTTTAATACGCGTTTATCCTTGATTCTGCCGGCGAGTCTGCTCATCAGGCGGTCGTGCGAAACTCGGTCGAAAAATTTGGACAGGTCCATGTCTACGACATATGTATAACCCTCGACCATATACCTCTTACCCTGCATCACCGCATCGTGTGCGGATCTGTCGGGCCTGAATCCATAGCTGTATTCAGAGAAAAAAGGTTCCCACACCTGTTCCAGGATTTGGGCTATGGCCTGCTGTATAAACCGGTCAAGTACCGTGGGTATTCCAAGTAAACGGACACCGCCGTCCGGTTTGGGGATCTCCTTGCGTTTCACCGGCAGCGGTTTATGCTTACAGTTAAGCAGGTCTTGTTCAATTTCAGGCCAGTGCTTTGCCAGGTAATTCCCGAGTTGGCCGGTTTTCATACCGTCTACCCCGGGGGCACCTTTGTTCGCACAAACCTGTTTCCATGCCCGGATAATGTTGTTGCGCTCAAGGATCATTTCCATTAACCGGTCGTTGTTTCCCAGACTTTCGGCAATCTGTGACGCTGGGAACAGTTCCATCTGCTGTGGCCGTCTGTTCACAAGTACACACCTCCTATTTGTCATAATCATTTACCCGGACCTTTCGGCCCAGGCACCGTTCAGGCCTTTACCGGGGTGAGGCCTCCCCGTCTTTAGGGGGCTCGTTTCCTCCGGCTACTATGCCTTCTGCTGACTTCTCCCATGCGGTCAGGACCGGTTACCCGGCCCTCAGCCGTTTTTGGCACAGGGGAGATCTCCCGGGGTAAACACATGTCTTTCAGTACGTGAATGCCGGGTTTACGGACATACCCTGTAATGGATAGAGGACTTTACCTTGTTGTGCAGGCTCGTCCCGGTATGTGCGCCTCATACCCGATTTCTGTTCGTCACCCCGTACTTTTGCGGTGCCCTGCCTCGGCAGGACGGCTTCCTTCAGAAGTACCGTCACCGGTACCCCGTTGCCATACCACTACACCCTTCGCCTCCATCAGGCTGGGTCTAAGACTTGCCAAATGTATTGGAATTCTATACATTTGACTCACTTTTAAGAACATGTGCCGTGCCCGGCACACACAAAACGCTGGAGAGGGACCAGGCTTACTGCGCGGCCTTTCGGAAGTCCAAGGTTCAGGAAAAGTTAACTTTTTATAGGAAGTTTTGGGGTTTAAAAGCCTGGCCCCTCAGCTCCCCGTTGGGCCAAAAAAACATGAGAAAAACAATTATTGTTGATGGTGTTTCAAGCGCAGGTTGCACAAGCCTTGTGAAAAAATTTTGTGAATTAACTAATGAAGAATACCAAAGACTTCACGTTGATGAATTTACTACCGGACTTCCAAAGGATGTGCAGGAACGTCGCAACTCAGATAAGGGATGGACTGAAATCACTATCGCCTTCAACCATCATATCGTTTCTGTTCTAAAGCAATATGATAAAGTTATCGCAGAAACACTCTATAAACTACCATTAACTAGAAATCATCTTTTTAATATTCTCGGGCGAGAAAATATATTTTATGTCCAAATGTTTTGTGGTCTTGAAGAACTTGAACGGCGTGAGGTGATACGTGGAGACAGGCCAAAGGGATTGGCTCGAAGTCAATTTAGTGATGTATACTCATTCAGTGAATATGACATTCAGTTAGATTCAAGTAACTTAACTCTAGAGAAATGCTGTACAATACTTTTGGAAAAAGTGTCCAGCCCATCATATCTATCTGACCATAAAAACCGGGCGTCGGATTGAAATGCTAGACTAATGAATGGGGAATTAAATATATGAGTTCGCAACTAATCAAAAACTGGGATGACCTATACGAAGGGGATGGAATTCCTCAGTGGGAGGATCTTGATTTCAATTCTCAATTCTGTGATTTTGTTTCTGGGCACGCAACAGGAGAAATGCGCATTCTTGAATTGGGAGCTGGGCTAGGTCATAATGCCATACATTTGGCTAGGCAGGGATTAAACATTATAGCTTCAGATATTTCAAATAATGCTATGGAACGGTGTCAATCCTTGGCCAGAAAAAGCAACGTTCCATTAGAGTCTCGAGTGATTGATATTTGCAATATAACTGGCAATGAAGGCCTATTTGATATGATCTATGAAAAGGGCTGCTGGCATTCATTCTTTGACGACAACTATAGGGAACAATTTGTCACAGCTGTATTCTCACTGTTAAAAGAAAATGGATATTGGGTCAGTTCCTCTGGATCTGCAGATAATGATGACGACCCAAACGATCCTGACCTAGAAACCTATCCAAGATTAACTTTGCAACAAATATCAAAGGCTTCAGAAGAGCATTTCAAGATCAAGAAAGTCCAAACTGGATGGTATGGAGGAAATAGAGTGAACTTTCAGACATGGGAGTGTTTATTTCAAAAACGGCCCAACAAAAAAATGCACCAGACGCAAAAGCGCTGGTGATTTCACCGTTAAATGTACAAGGAGATCACGTGTCATATTGGGTAAATCATTTAATGGGCAACTCAGACGTAGAGTTTCCACTTGGATCTCTACCGGAGCTATATGCTGAGTTATCCGAAGCAAATCAAGAGCACACCGATGTATCACTTACGCATGAATCTGAGTGGTGCCTCTCAGCGTTCTCATCTGGCCTTCTTGTTTGGGAGAATGTGTCAGGCGAAGGCGAGCCTCAGCATATGGTTAATGTTCCAAAAGAGAAAACAATAGAGCTATGGTCTCTTTTGGCTAGTGGCTCAATTGACGCAATAAACAATGAGAGTTGGCTTTCTGGTTATGGCAACTAAAACATTTAATCGGGATAGGACTCCCCATCACTGAGGAGCCCTCCCACACCACCCGGCATACGGATCGCGTACCAGGGCGGTTCGGCTGATTTTAGGAATCAGTTCCCGGGCAGATATAATCCTTGATCAATAAAATATCGTTCAGGCATGGCAATGGCCACCCATTTGACTTTGCTCATGTGCCAGTACTTTTTGCGAGCATTGCCGCAAAGCATGGCATCTTGGTGAGCAATACCAAGTTTCTCAAGATTCCGAACCCTGGTTTTGGGATTTTTCCATTGTTTCCAGACAAGACTTCGCAGCCTTCGCATTATCCAGATTTTGAGACCTTTGAGGAAGGATTTGGCCTCTGTAAGCTGGAAGTAATTCCACCATCCCCGAAAGTATTGGTTCAGTTCCTGGATAACCTGCCAAAGGCTTTTGCCCCGCTTGCGGCTGGTTAATTCCCGGACTTTGTCCTTGAACCGTTTCATGCTCTTGGCATGAATCCGGATTTTTGACTGTCCACACATTTGGAAATATGTGAATCCGAGAAATTTGCGTAACCACGGTCTGCTGACAGCACTTTTGTCCTGGTTTACTTTGAGCTTGAGTTTCACAGTCAAAAATTTGGTGATACTCTGCATAACCCTTTCGGCTGCTTTCCGGCTTTTGCAAAAGATCATAAAATCATCGGCATAACGGACATATCGGTGCCTTCGTTTCTCAAGTTCCTTATCCAGCTCATCAAGAACGATGTTGGACAGCAAAGGAGATAGCGGGCCTCCCTGGGGAGTCCCTTCTTCCGTTGGAACCATAACGCCTGAGTTCATTACACCGGATCTTAGATATTGCCGTATTACCTTTAATACGCGTTTATCCTTGATTCTGCCGGCGAGTCTGCTCATCAGGCGGTCGTGCGAAACTCGGTCGAAAAATTTGGACAGGTCCATGTCTACGACATATGTATAACCCTCGACCATATACCTCTTACCCTGCATCACCGCATCGTGTGCGGATCTGTCGGGCCTGAATCCATAGCTGTATTCAGAGAAAAAAGGTTCCCACACCTGTTCCAGGATTTGGGCTATGGCCTGCTGTATAAACCGGTCAAGTACCGTGGGTATTCCAAGTAAACGGACACCGCCGTCCGGTTTGGGGATCTCCTTGCGTTTCACCGGCAGCGGTTTATGCTTACAGTTAAGCAGGTCTTGTTCAATTTCAGGCCAGTGCTTTGCCAGGTAATTCCCGAGTTGGCCGGTTTTCATACCGTCTACCCCGGGGGCACCTTTGTTCGCACAAACCTGTTTCCATGCCCGGATAATGTTGTTGCGCTCAAGGATCATTTCCATTAACCGGTCGTTGTTTCCCAGACTTTCGGCAATCTGTGACGCTGGGAACAGTTCCATCTGCTGTGGCCGTCTGTTCACAAGTACACACCTCCTATTTGTCATAATCATTTACCCGGACCTTTCGGCCCAGGCACCGTTCAGGCCTTTACCGGGGTGAGGCCTCCCCGTCTTTAGGGGGCTCGTTTCCTCCGGCTACTATGCCTTCTGCTGACTTCTCCCATGCGGTCAGGACCGGTTACCCGGCCCTCAGCCGTTTTTGGCACAGGGGAGATCTCCCGGGGTAAACACATGTCTTTCAGTACGTGAATGCCGGGTTTACGGACATACCCTGTAATGGATAGAGGACTTTACCTTGTTGTGCAGGCTCGTCCCGGTATGTGCGCCTCATACCCGATTTCTGTTCGTCACCCCGTACTTTTGCGGTGCCCTGCCTCGGCAGGACGGCTTCCTTCAGAAGTACCGTCACCGGTACCCCGTTGCCAGACCACTACACCCTTCGCCTCCATCAGGCTGGGTCTAAGACTTGCCAAATGTATTGGAATTCTATACATTTGACTCACTTTTAAGAACATGTGCCGTGCCCGGCACACACAAGCACCTGCACCGGAAAACCAAAAGCGCCGCTTCGCTCTGCTTTTGTTTTCCGGTGAGGTGAGCGTTATCTGCCGAGAGGAAATATTTATGACCACCACAGAAGAAAAAAACATGTTGCAGCATATGAAACAAATAGCGAGCAATACAGGAGGAATTGATTTCTTCCTGCTCATTATTATGATTGTGTCTATCGTATCCTGTAATAAGTTAGATTCAATTCAAGAGTTATTACAGGAACGGCAGAAGCAAGAAATCGTTACAGATAATCGGGATAGGACTCCCCATCACTGAGGAGCCCTCCCACACCACCCGGCATACGGATCGCGTACCAGGGCGGTTCGGCTGATTTTAGGAATCAGTTCCCGGGCAGATATAATCCTTGATCAATAAAATATCGTTCAGGCATGGCAATGGCCACCCATTTGACTTTGCTCATGTGCCAGTACTTTTTGCGAGCATTGCCGCAAAGCATGGCATCTTGGTGAGCAATACCAAGTTTCTCAAGATTCCGAACCCTGGTTTTGGGATTTTTCCATTGTTTCCAGACAAGACTTCGCAGCCTTCGCATTATCCAGATTTTGAGACCTTTGAGGAAGGATTTGGCCTCTGTAAGCTGGAAGTAATTCCACCATCCCCGAAAGTATTGGTTCAATTCCTGGATAACCTGCCAAAGGCTTTTGCCCCGCTTGCGGCTTGTTAATTCCCGGACTTTGTCCTTGAACCGTTTCATGCTCTTGGCATGAATCCGGATTTTTGACTGTCCACACATTTGGAAATATGTGAATCCGAGAAATTTGCGTAACCACGGTCTGCTGACAGCACTTTTGTCCTGGTTTACTTTGAGCTTGAGTTTCACAGTCAAAAATTTGGTGATACTCTGCATAACCCTTTCGGCTGCTTTCCGGCTTTTGCAAAAGATCATAAAATCATCGGCATAACGGACATATCGGTGCCTTCGTTTCTCAAGTTCCTTATCCAGCTCATCAAGAACGATGTTGGACAGCAAAGGAGATAGCGGGCCTCCCTGGGGAGTCCCTTCTTCCGTTGGAACCATAACGCCTGAGTTCATTACACCGGATCTTTAAAGGGGTCTAAAGGGGTCAAGTCTGCTCTTGACTCCTACCATAAATTTCGGTTATAAAAATAACATGTCGAGACCATTACGCATAATGTATCCAAATGCGTGGTACAACGTCATGAATCGTGGACGCCGGGGAGAGCAAATATTCCAATCCAGGGACGACTATGATCGTTTTATTGGGGTGATGCGTGAAGCCATAGAGCTTTTTGCATTGCGGGTAAGTGCATATTGCCTGATGCCGAACCATTATCACTTGCTTGTCCAGACACCGGACGCCAATCTGGACCGGTGCATGCGGCACATTAACGGTGTTTATACCCAACGGTTTAACAGCACACATGGATTGGACGGTATCTTGTTTCGGGGCCGATATAAATCGATCGTGGTCTCAGACGACAGCTATCTTCTTGGGCTGGTCCGTTATATTCATCGTAATCCCGTCCGCGCCGGAATAGTTGAACATGTTGAAGACTATGAATGGTCAAGCCATAAAGCTTATTTAAGTCATGCTGAGGAATGGAATTGGCTGAATAAAAAATTCATTCTGGCCATGCTTTCCGGAACTCCGGCCCAGGAGGTCCGGCAATACCAAAAATTCATGGGTGAAACCGAAGACGAATCGCTGTTGCGGACATTCAGCCTGAAAAAAATGCCGTCCATTCTGGGAAATAAGGATTTTATCAACAAGATAAAAAACAATTTTTTTGAGAAGGCGAGCCATATTGAAGTGCCGGAATCAAAACAACTGGCACCGGATATGGAAAGAATTAAACTGACGCTTTGTGATTATTATCACATTTGTGAAACGGATCTGTATCAAAGTAAAAGAGCCGTTTTCAATGAACCCAGGGCAATGGGCTTGTATTTTTCAAGGCAGATCAGGGGAGAGACTCTAAAAAATATTGGTGAGCACTATCACATTAAAAGCTACAGTACGGTCAGTACAATTATAGAACGTCTTAAAATCAGATTTAAAAAGGACGGATCTTTAAGGTCAAGGTATGCTCAGCTAAAAGAACAGTTGATGAGTCAAAAGCAGACTTGACCCCTTCTCAGACTTGACCCCTTCTCCTTCTCGACCCGGATTTTCCCGACATGCCAGGCAAACAAAAAGAGCGGGGTCAAAAAATTCATATTGTGCCCCTTAAATCCTAAGTAAGGGAGATACCATCATGACTAAATCAATTTCAGCTTCAGTAGGTAAAAAAGGTGCCAATCGGCCGAATGATGTCAAAACAGTCCAAGAACTACTAAACAAAGTGCCCATAACAAGTGGCCGTCCAACACCATTACTTGAGGTTGATGGGATGTGTTGGAGCCTTACATGTACAGCAATCGGCAATTTCCAGAAAATTAGCTGCGGATTCAAATGGCCTGATCAATTAATTTCGGTCGGCGGCCGAACCTGGAATCAATTAATCGCGTTGACCGGGGGGGCAACCGGTTTAGATACAAATGATGAAGACGTTATTTCTATACCGCCTATTTCGGCTATGTTTCCTCGTTATGGAGTCGATTCGTACATAAATGCCAATAACGATCAATACACCAGCGGCAACAGAAAATTTTACGATGCCGTGTATGATAAACTGCAAACACCGATCTCATTCTGGGGGCGTTACATAGGCGCTTCAAATTCTCTTACGCCTGATGAGGTTAACTATCTTCATCATCCGGATAGGAACTGCAAAATTCTGGTTATATACAATGGGAATTCTGCAACAAGTGTAACAAGAGTAAAAAGTGTAACAAAACCTGGCGAGAACCCAGCGCAAGAAGACATATCGAGAACCAAAACAGCTGCCAGTTGGATTCCACTCAAAGTTACCATTTATGCAAATATAGATTCGAATATGAACCCGTCTGTTGATTGGCTAATGGGGTGGTTGACGGGAATGGTTCAGTGGCGTAACTCTGCGGGGATTTACATGGGGTTAAGCATTGCTAATAATTATTGCGAGGCACTACGGAGGCTGCCTCCAGACATTAAACAAAAGACCTTTCTGATGTTAGGCAAAAATGTTTCAGCACCACACTGTCATTTAGGTGGAGCTCATGTAAAGCAAGATATTCAAAACCAAAAAATATTTCATATTAAGGGCGGCAACGACGAATGTGGGAAGGGTTGGGCATGTGTCGATGTAGATTCGGCCAGCGATATTGGTATGGGGACTATGTGGTGATTTCGGTGCGTTATGTCACAATATAGTATAGCCACCGATACACAAGATATCAATCGCACGTTATGGGCACGGTTAGCAACAAATCCATACCCACAACGATTTGTGCGGTAGAAAGATACGTTTTAACGTCTTCACCGAAGCTGTTGACATTGCGCGCATGATCCCTGAATTTCAGCTTTGACGGGACGCCACACGGTTAAAGAAGACGGATTTCCGCCAAGGATTTACGATTCCGAACCGGTGCCTGATCCTCGTCGGGATGCCCCACGGCAAGCAGACAGACGACTCTGGTTTCCCCGGCTAAGCCGAGCTTGCTTTTCAGTTGCGCTTCATCAAACATGCCGACCCAGCAGGTTCCCAGACCCATCTCCGTGGCCCGCAGCATCATGAATGAAACCGCTATACCGACATTCATCGCTCCTGCACCGAATCTGGCTGCCTCGGAATTGGCTTTTTCCCGGGCCACATAATCTTCGACGCCCTTCATGGGTTCGGGATCAAAAAGGTTGTTTTCCTTGTAGAAAAAGGCTGCTGCCTGGGAATCGCGCACATACCCTTCCAGGTCGGCACAACAGACGATGATGGCCGGGGCAGTGGAAAGCCAGATCTGCTTGCGGGACACCTCCTTGGTCGCAATCCATTCCCGCGTGGCCTGATCCGTGACAACGGCAAAACGCCAGGGCTGTGAATTCAGACTTGACGGCGCCAGACGAGCCGCCTCCAAAAGTTCGTGAATTTCCGCCTCGCTGATGGGTTCATCGGTAAATGAGCGAACACTGTGCCGTTGCTCAATGCACTGTTTAACACTGTTTTTCATGATTTTTTTTCAATATATAAAAATTCGTAATCGTTGCTTTCAAAAAAATTAGGCTATTAAAGCCAGTTGACGACGGCGTTTTTCCTTGGTGGAACGAGGAAATGCTTTTGTTTCGGACGGCCCAGAATAAGTGCTCCGGCAGTGATACGGTCCTCGGGAACGCCCAGAACTTTGCTTAATTCAGGGGTATTCTGCCCCGCAATGGTGACCAGTCCCGCCCAGCAAACGCCAAGGTTCATTGAAGCGGCATAAAGTTCCATATACGTTAAGGCGATTGTAGAATCGGTTATGTTCCAGACATAATCCTTTGGGCTGTGGGCAACAACCAGGCAGGTTCCCCCACGCATAATCACATCATTTCCCTCATCTGCAGCCTTGGCATAAAAGGAACCGCCTCGGTTCCGGCGGAGCCAGTCCAGGGTGAGTCCCCTTATTCGGTCAAGGGTTTTCGCGGTGGTAATGACAGTATATTCCGTCTTTTGTGAATTGGATGCAGAGGGCGCAGAGGCACACACCTGCAGCAGTTGCTCAAGTTGTTCGCGGGGTACAGGGTCTTTTTTATAAATACGTACCGATCTGCGGGAAATAAGCAGGTCCTTTAATGCGTCCGAATTAATATCCCTTGGGGGCGCCTGGAAAAAATCCGTCCGGGGCAATAACGCGTGCGTCAATGCGTCGCTGGGACAGACAGCTGTGCAGTGCCCGCATAAAATACAATTTTCCGTGCCGGCAGACTCTGTAAAGGGCAGTGCTTCTTTATTGTCTTGTTTGATCAGAACCACCGGACACGATTGTACACACAATCCGCACCGGATACATTTTTCAGGATTAATTGAAATAAAGGTCATATGGAGATATCCTCTCTATGGTTTGCCAAATGGTTTGCCAACTGATTTTTTGAAGACGTCGTAATAAAAGAACCCGACATGAAAAGTTTCAGTCGGGTTCTGATATCTTTACTGCGTTTAGTTCTTATAAGATTTGGCTTAAGAACAGCTTGGCCCGGTCATTTTTAGTGTGATTGAAAAATTCATCCGGGGTTCCCTGTTCAACGATGGTGCCGTGGTCCATGAAGATGATTCTGTCGGCCACCTCCCTTGCAAATCCCATTTCGTGGGTAACCACAACCATGGTCATCCCCTCTTTGGCAAGAGTGGTCATAACATCAAGCACTTCGCCGATCATCTCAGGGTCCAGGGCGGAGGTGGGTTCATCAAAGAGCATGATTTTCGGGGTCATGGCAAGGGCTCTTGCAATGGCCACCCGCTGCTGCTGGCCGCCGGAAAGTTTACCCGGATATTCATCTGCCTTTTGTAAAATCCCAACTTTTTCAAGCAGTTTTGTTGAAATCGCCGTGGCCTCCTTGCGGGTTCTTTTTCTGACAACCAGCTGGGCAAGGTTCAGATTGTCCATGACCGTTTTATGGGGGAAGACGTTAAACGACTGGAACACCATGCCGACCTCTTCACGCACCTTGTTGATATCGGTTGATTTATCGTAAATATCAACACCATCAATGATAATTTTGCCGGCATCTATGGTTTCCAGCTGGTTGATGGATCTTAGCAGCGTACTTTTGCCGGAGCCGCTGGGTCCTAAGATAACAACTTTTTCACCGTCATGAACCTCCAGTGAAACATTGTTTAAGGCTTTTAATTCGCCGTAAAATTTACTGACATTTTCTATGTGTACAAGGGTTTTGCTATTCATCGTCGCTTATCTTATCCTCCATCATGCCCACAAGTTTTGACAGAATCAATGTGATTACAAGGTAGATCAGGGCTACCATTGTATATGTTTCAAAATAATCGAATGATTCGGATGCAAATTCCCTTCCCCGCCGTAAAAGGTCTGAAACGGCAAGGATGGAAACAAGAGAGGAATCCTTTAAAAGGGCGATAAATTCATTACCCACGGGCGGCAGTATGGTTTTGATTGCCTGGGGAAGGATAACGTACTTGGTGGTCTGGGACGATGTCATTCCAAGGGATCTTGCAGCTTCTGTCTGGCCCTTTGGGATGGCATCGATACCGGCTCTGAAAATTTCCGCCATGTATGCACCGTAGCAGATGGACATGGCAATGATGGCGCAGACCTGGGCTGGCAACTGAACAAATTTTCCCAATGCAAAGTAAATGTAAAAGAGCTGAACCAGAAGAGGAATCCCCCTGATCACTTCAACATACAAGGAGGCAATGCCGTTGATCAATGGATTTTTGGAAATTCTGCCGAGTCCGGCGATCAAGCCGAAGATCAACGATAGAAAAATTGAAGCGATGGTGACCTTGAACGTGACAACAATCCCATCCGGCAAAAATTTTAAGATATCAAGATACGGATCAGGTTTAAAATAGACGAGAGCAACAATAATTGATACGGCACCGACAAATGTAACCCGCCACGCAGTGAACAACCCCGCATCATCTCTGTTGGGAATTGCCCCACCGTCGGAAATCTCTATTTTTTTTGATTTTTCAGCACGACCAGACATTGGCATTTTTACTTTCTTTCCTTGTCTAAATTGATAGCCACACTGTGGCTTTGGCGCTTTACATAACGCCATTAAAAAAAGCCTGACCCAAAAGGATCAGGCTTTGTGTCAACTTTAAATTATTGAAGCCACTTTTTTTCAAGCTCTTTGTCGATACCTTTGGCCTGGACAGCCTGGATACCTTTGTTGAGCAGCTCAACCAGCTCTGTGTTTCCCTTCTTAACAACGATGCCGTAGTTTTCCTGGGTAAACGGTTTACCGACAATTTTAAATTTGCCTTTGTAACTCTCTTTTTGAAGTGCATAATTGGCGGCAATGGGTGTATCACAGACAACGCCGTCAATTCTTCCTGCGGCCATGTCTTCAAAGGTAAGGCCGATTTCATCATAGGATTTAAGCGTTACGCCATCCACCTTCTTGATCTCCATTGCGCCGGTTGTGCCGATCTGGGCACCCAATGTTTTACCTTTAAGATCGGCAACAACTTTTGCAGATGACTCAACAGGCACAACCAGCACCTGACCTGCGTTTACATAGGGCAGTGAAAAGTCCATGGCTTTTTTACGTTTGTCCGTGATGGTTACCGAAGAGATGATGGCATCGTATTTGCCCACTTCGATACCGGCAAAGATACCGTCCCAGGCCGTATTTTTGATCACGACCTTGAATCCTGCTTCTTTGGCAACCGCATTCATGAAATCAATGTCAAAGCCCACAAGATTTTTGTTTTCGTCAATCATTTCCATTGGGGGCCAGGTGGCGTCCGATGCAACGGTAACAACTTTCTGCTCTTCAGCGGCGAGAACGGTTCCGGACATTGCGGTTAAACACAGAGAACAAAACGCGCACATCAATGTAATTAGCCTAAATAATTTCATAATACTCTCCTCTATCTTTTAAAGATAAATTAAATAAGTCCTAAAAATACGCATCTGACTTTTTTAAGTCAAACGAAAAAAGGAGACGTCTTTTTTTGTTTGCCTTTATTTTTGAATTGTGGTTAAAAAACCAGCCTGATTTTTGTTGCGGTTGGGACCTTATTCTTTAAAATAGAAAAAATTTATATTATATTCAATGCGTTTTGTGCCATGTGATGAAAACGATGGGTTGAGAATAATTTTATGATGCTTCAAAATTCAAAATTAAGAGCGGCCGGGGCCTATATTCTTTTGGTGTTAACAACATTTTTCTGGGGTATTACATTTGTCGTTGTTAAAGATGCGGTCAGTCAGGTGGACGTATTTATTTTTCTTGCCCAGCGATTTATTGCCGCCTCATGCATACTTTTGCTCTTGTCCCCGTTTTTAAAACGGCCGATAAACGGCAATACCCTTTTAAAGGGAAGCGTTTTGGGGGTGATGCTTTTCGGCGGCTTTGCGTTTCAAACCATGGCGCTGCAATACACGTCGGCATCCAATACCGCCTTTTTAACAGGTCTGAATGTTGTTTTTGTCCCCATTTTATCTGCAGTAATATTTAGAAAAACCATTGCGGCAAAATCCCTTGCCGGCGCCGTGCTCGCCTTTATCGGGCTCTATCTGCTATGCGGCACAGGCTCAAGCTGGTCGTTTAACAAGGGGGATATGCTCAGCCTCATCTGTTCGATCTGCATTGCCATCCACATTATTTATACCGGTAAATATGCCCGGGAGTGTGATGCCTACTGGCTGACAACGATTCAACTGGGGGTGATCGGCCTGCTGAGTCTGATCATCGCATATTTGACAGGGCATGACGCCCTTGCCTGGTATCCTGAAATCCGTGATGCGCTTATTGTCTGCGTGTTGTTTGCAACGATTTTTGCATTCCTCGTGCAAACAGTGATGCAGCAGTTTATCAGCCCCTCTTCAACGGCGCTGATATTCTGCCTTGAACCTGTTTTTGCAGCAGTTTGCGCCTATTTTCTAATTGACGAAAATATTGGTGCAAGCGGCCTGATCGGTGCGGGGCTGATCCTTTTGGGGATGATTCTTTCGGAAATTAAATTTGAGAAACTAAGGGGGTGGCTTCGATCCCCACAAACGGCACACACCAAAAGTGTTTAAAAACAAGCACAGAAGCTGATTGAGCTGCGGCAGCAACTATTTTACCGGGTTCAGGCCGCCACCGGGAAAACTGCCATGCAGAATCGACCCGGCCGGTATCACTGAACCTGATGTGAACGTCAGGTTCCTCTGCGTTAAATGAAAAACTGTTCAAAGGAATGGACAGCCCCCTGCCAACCGCCTTGATATAGGCCTCCTTTAACGTCCAGATGTCAAAAAACAGCGCGCGTTTTTCTGCATCCGGTGCCTTTGAGACAAGGTCTGCTTCGGCAGGAGAAAAAAATCGTCCGGCAATGGAAAGATTCGTCCGCCGCCCCACATCTTCCACATCCACCCCGACGGCTCCACCACGGCGCAAAGCGCACACCGCCACGCCATGGCTATGGGACAGATTAAAATGAAAATCAGACAGCCCGGTAAGAAAGGGTTTGCCGTATTCATTGGTTGAAAAGCGAACGGATTTGGGGTCCTGTTGGGTCACAGCGCCGATCAAATACCGCACCAGGGCTTTTGACACAAGACTTAGGTGCCGGTCTGACTGTTTCATGTACCGGTCCGCCTTTTGGGTCTCTGCCGCACAAAGACAGCCTCTGTATTCTTCTAAAAGTCCGGGATCTGATATCCGGTCTGCCCGGGTATAGTATATATGGACGTGTCCGGTATCCGGAACGGGGGGCGTTTTAATCACTGTGACCTGCTGTTTTTTTTACCGTTGGCATCATTGGTGTTTAATAAAACAACTACCATACCATAAAAATATTTTTTTTTAGGATCTAAATCCATCCTGCAAACAAATAGCCATGTGCATGCAGACAGGTTAATTTTGTCAACACCTTCATGGATTTGCATAAATCAAGCTTGAAATGCAAAGGTAAGCAAGTTACTCTCCTATATGAAGTTGTTTTTTTACCCTGTCTAATAATTTGGGGCCAAAAGGAAACTTGAGGATCAAAATTTTATGCAGGCACGTACATGGATTTATAGGCGAGTTAGGAAACAAACGTAAGATGGAGTCCGTTTTAAAAAAAGATCGTTGCGGGGACATATTAAAGTTTTCTGTCCCTGAAATTTTTTTCGGCAGAAAAAGCATTGGATACGCCGGTCTGAGCGCCAAACGCATGGGAGCAGAAAAAATATTTCTGGTCTCTGATCCAGGCCTTGAAAAATCCGGATGGGTGGAACAATTACTTGATATTTTGGCCCAGGAAAAACTCAACTGGGTCTATTATTCCGATATAGACTCCAACCCAAGGGACTGGCAGATCCAGCAGGGTGCAGAGCTGTACAAAGAAGAAAATTGTGATGTTGTCATGGCCATCGGCGGAGGCAGTCCCATGGATGCGGCAAAGGGCATTGCGCTTGTGGCCAGCAACGGCGGCCGGGTGAACGATTATGAAGGGGCCAACCAGATCCGAGATCCCCTGCCGCCCATGATATTTATCCCGTCAACCGCCAGCAGCGGATCGGACATTTCCCAGTTTGCCATTATCACGGATATGGAGCGCCGTGTGAAAATGTCCATCATCAGCCGGACCCTTGTGCCCAATATTTCCATCATTGATCCGGAACTGTTAACCACCAAATCCAGGGGACTTATCATTGCCGCGGCCCTGGATGCCCTGTCCCATGCCGTCGAAGCCCATGTTTCCCGGATTGCCTCTCCCATGACCGAAGTGCACTCCCTCAAAGCCATTGAACTGATTTTCCACCATCTGCCCAAAGCTCTTGAGACCCGTTCCATCCACCACCTTGAAAAACTGAGCATGGCCGGAACCTCTGCGGCAATGGCCTTCAGCAACGCCAGTCTGGGCATGGACCATGCGCTGGCCCACTCCCTGGGCGGTGTGCTGGATACGGTCCACGGCATCATCCATCCCATTCTTCTGCCCCAGGTCATGCGGTTCAACCTTGAATCCAGTACCGACAAAATTGCCCAGATCGGCCAGGTGATTTTAGGCAAGGCCCTTGCAACCCCCGAAGAGACCGCTCTGGCAGGCATTGAAAGATTGGAAGAGTATTTTAAAAGTCTTAAGGTTTCAACAAAACTAAGGGATATCGTACCGGACCGGTCCAAACTGCAAAGCGTCTGCGAGATGGCGGCCCTGGACACCTGCCTGCTGAGCAACCCAAGAAGCGCCAGTGTCCAGCAGATGCTTGAAATATGTGAAAAGGTGTGGTGATGAGAAAAACGACCCTTGATGACATTATCGGCCTGAAGTATACCAAACTGGGGTTTTTCCCAGAAGCCAAGCACAAAATGACCCAGCTTAAGGCCGCCAACATTAGGCTTGAACGTAAAAGTCAAAAACTTCAGGCCATTTTAGACGGCATTTCCGATGTCATGGTCATCCTGTCCCTGAATTACACGATCATTACGGTAAACCGACTTTTCTCAGAGGTGTTTGAGTGTGACCGGCCCGAAAGAAAGACCTGCTATGAACTTTTCATGAATCGAACCTCACCCTGCCCGGACTGCCCGGTGAAAGAGTCTCTGGAAAACGGTCAGGTCTGTCGCAAAACCCGAATTTATCTGATCAAGGATAAAAAACGGCAGTTTGAAGTTTCAGTCTCCCCCATGACGGACATCCATGGAAAAATATTTAGATTTATTCTTCTCATGCGCGATGTGACCCGGGAAAAAGAGTATCAGGAAAGTTATTATTATTCCACGAAAATGGCCACCGTAGGGTTGCTTGCAGCCGGCGTGGCCCACGAGATCAACAACCCGCTAACATCCATCTACGGATTTTCAGAAGGTCTGAAACGGCGTCTGCCCAGACTCAAGTCAAGCCTTGAAAACAGTCCCGGGACAGAAGACCTCGTCGCCGATTTTGAGGAATATATCGATACGATCATCACCGAGTGCAACCGGTGCCGGGATATCGTAAAAAACCTGTTGACCTTCAGCCCGAGAAAACGCATTGATTTTTCCCGGGTGGACCTCAATGATATGGTCACCGATGTGATCAAACTGCTCCATTTCCGCCTCAGACAGGAGGCCGGGGTGACCATCGAGATGGACCTGCCTTCCGACATACCCAAAATCAACGGCAATGCCCCGGAGATCAAACAGGTGCTGCTCAACATTGTATGCAATGCCATTGATGCGGTTGAAGGCAAGGGGCGCCTGAACATCTATGTCAAGGTCAGAAAAAAGTGGCTCGTGCTCTCTGTGGCGGACAACGGATATGGTATTTCCGATGAAGATATGAAACGGCTGTTTGACCCATTTTTTACCACCAAACCGCCCGGGAAGGGAACCGGCATCGGCCTGTCCACCTGCTATAACATTATCCAGCAACACCAGGGAAAAATATTAGTTGAAAGTGAGCCCGACAAGGGAAGCGTGTTCCATATCTGCTTTCCCCTGGAGGATAAAGATACAGATGAATAAATCCGAAGACCAAATTAATGTGCTTGTGGTGGATGATGAAAAACACATCCGCAGACTGCTGGAAAAGGAACTGTCTACGCCCCGGCGCCGGATTACAACGGCCGGTAATGCCCAGGCGGCTCTCAGCGCCGTTCAAAAGACCCGGTTTGACGTCATTATTCTGGATATCATGCTGCCCGACGGCAACGGCATTGAATTGATGGCCCGTTTCCAGGAAGAGATCCTGGCCGTCCAGATCATTTTGATCACCGGTTACGCCGATGTGGATGATGCGGTAATGTCCATGAAGGCCGGTGCCTGCGACTATATCACCAAGCCCTTTGACCTGGACCGGCTGGAACAGGTGGTTGAAACGGCATTTCAAAGGGGCTTGGGCTATAAAAGAGAACTGATACGCCACCAGGGATCCCAGGCCACGGACGCAAGTTTTGAAGACCACATGATCGGGCATTCCAAGGCCATGGATGAAATCCGTTTTCTGATCCGCAAGGCGGCCCCCACAAATGTTCCGATTCTGATCACAGGGGAGAGCGGCACCGGGAAAAATGTCATTGCAAGACAACTTCACGCCCAGAGCCAGAGAAGCCATATTCCCATGCTCACCAAAAATTGTGCAACCCTCCAGGAAGAGTTGATGCGAAGCGAACTTTTCGGCTATTGCAAAGGCGCTTTTACCGGGGCGGAAGCCTCCAGGGAAGGCCTGCTGAGCATGGCCGATAAAGGAACCCTTTTCCTGGACGAAATCGGGGATCTTTCCGTGGGGGTCCAGGCCTCCCTGTTAAGGGTCATGGAAAACCAGACCTTCCGTCCTGTGGGAGACAAAAATGAAACCCGGGTTAATATCCGGTTTATCTTTGCCACCAACCGGGAACTTAAAAAAGCGGTTGCCGAAGGAGAATTCAACCAGGCGCTGTTTCACCGGCTTAACGTATTTACCATCAACACCCTGCCCCTGCGCAAGCGCAAGGAAGAGATCCCCGTGCTGGTGGAGCATTTTATAGGAAAACTGAAACCCAACTGCAAAATCTCAAAAAATGCCATGAACCTGCTTATGGCCTATGACTGGCCGGGCAATGTCAGGGAACTGCACAATGTCATTGAGCGCGGGATTATTCTTTCGGACAACATGGTGATCACAGAGCGCTGCCTGCCCCTTGAGCTGTTGGACACCTCAAACCGGGACGATGATGGTGAAGATGCACCGTTGTTTGCTTCATTAAAAGATGTTGAGAAAAAACATATTCTGGCGGTGATGGACCATGTGGATAACAACCGGTCCAAGGCGGCGGAGTTATTGGGAATCAGCAGAAAAACCCTGTATCGAAAATTAGCCGATATCCCCGAATAAGCACAGATCGATATCTAAAAATTCTTGATTCTATTTTCAGCCATTTTTTGTAGGGGCAATCCCCCTGTGGTTGCCATTGTCGGCAGACCGGGACCTGCCCCCCAACAACGGCCGCCGTTAGAACCAGTCCCTCCAAAAAACAACCCGGCCATTATCAATTTAATGATAATGGCCGGGACATTGTTAATTTAAACCATCAACAATGGTGCATTCTAAGATAGGATATAAGTGTATCTATTAATTAGAGCGCGTTTGTATAGATCTGGATTACGTCGTCCAGGGTCGGACGTCTGGGGTTGGTTGCACCGCAAGCATCTTTCTGGGCGTTTTCAGCCATGATTTTCAGATCTTCTTTCTTAACACCAAGCTGGGTCAGGTCAGAAGGAATTCCAACGTCTTTAGACAGGGTCTGGATGGCCGTCAATGCACGTTCAGCAGCTTCTCTGGCAGAAAGACCTTCGATATTTTCTCCAAGGGCTACAGCAATGTCTGCGTAGCGGTCAAGCTTGGCAATCAAGTTGTAGCGGGAAACATGGGGAAGAAGGATAGCGTTGCAAACACCATGGGGAAGGTTGTAGAACCCGCCCAACTGGTGAGCCATTGCATGAACATGGCCAAGGCTTGCATTGTTGAATGCCATACCTGCAAGGTACTCGGCATAGGCCATTTTATCTCTGGCAACAATATCCGCACCATTGGCAACAGCAGGTCTAAGGTATTCGGAGATCAACTCAATGGACTTGATGGCGCAAGCGTCGGTAATTGGAGTTGCGATGGTAGAAACATATGCTTCTACGGAGTGAGTCAACGCGTCCATACCGGTAGCAGCTGTCAGGAAGCTGGGCATACCCATCATCAGCAGCGGGTCATTGATGGCGATGGCAGGTGTTACACGCCAGTCAACGATGGCCATTTTTACTTTTCTGCTGGTGTCTGTGATGATGCAGAAACGGGTCATCTCAGAGGCGGTACCTGCAGTGGTGTTGATGGCGATAAAAGGAGGCATGGCCTGGGTAGACTTATCAACGCCTTCGTAGTCGTGGATGGTTCCGCCATTGGTAGCAACAAGGCCGATGCCTTTACCACAGTCATGGGAGCTGCCGCCACCCAGGGTGATGATCATGTCGCAGCCGCTCTTCTGGTAAAGCGCAAGACCTTCTTCAACGTTTTTGTCGGTGGGATTGGGCACTGTATCATCGTAGACTACAGCTTCTGCTCCCATTTCTGCTTTGAGCAAATCACAGATCTGGGCGGTGATTCCAGCTGCGGTAATACCCTTATCAGCGACAATGAAAGGTTTGCAGACCCCGAGGCTTTTCATCTGGGCGCAAATTTGTTTGTGGGCACCAACGCCCATGAGGGTAACTGTGGGAATGTAAAATCCGAAAACTGCTTCTCCGTTTGACATTTGAATCTCCTTTATTAGGTTTGTTTCAAAAAGTTCATGTTAAAATGCACAATCTCAACAACTGTCCTGGTATAAGAGCAATATCGAGACCATAAAGGCAGATTCAAATCATTTAAATTTATGGTTCCGTCATAACCTCCTTTATTTCAATCGTTTAATTTTTATTTTTTTTTCTATTTTGCAAAATTTATTTATGTTCCATGGCGTAAATTTTTTTTAAAAAGTGTAGCAGGTTGACCCGGGCACCCCACCCGATGGGTCAAAAGGAAACATGGCGTTTATATCGATGGCATACCCATTGCTGTGCCCCTATTGATCCTATTAATCACCCCCACCAACTGATTCTTCCCGCAGTTTTTCAAGACCTGCAACAACAGTCTTTAGTTCGGAAAGCAGCGTTTCAAGCAGTTCTTCCTCATGCCCGGTTGCATTCTTTACGGCCAACTCCAGCGCAGAGGCGGATTGGTAAATATGTTTCATTCCAAGGTTACCGGCCACGCCTTTCAACGTATGGGCGGCAATGCCGGCAGCCTGGGAATCACCGTTTTTCAATACATTTTTAAAGGTTTCATGAAAATCGGCATAGGTATCAAAAAATTTTAAAAGCAGTTTTTTATAGAGTGCGACATTATTTTGCACAATCTTTAAGCCGGCCGCCATATCAATACCTGGACACTCGGGCAGACCGGAGCCTTGGCGGTCCACCTGTTTGAAAATTTCAGGCGTATCTTGAACGCATACCCCTGGAACGATCCATTTGGCCATGGTCACAAACATTTTGGAAACATCAAGGGGCTTGCTGATATAATCGGTCATCCCGGCATCAAGGCTTTTTTGACGGTCATCGGCCATGGCATGGGCCGTCATTGCAATAACGGGCAGTTTTTCATATTCAGCTTTCTGCCGAATAATTTTCGTGGCGGCATACCCGTCCATGACAGGCATCTGACAGTCCATCAAAACGCCGTCATACGGATTGATTTCAAGCAGCGCCAACGCTTGTTGCCCGTTAACCGCGCAATCCACAGCGATACCGTTATTGGTCAGCAGCTCAGTTGCAAGCTCCTGATTAATTTTATTATCTTCGACCAGCAGGACTTTAGCGCCCCGCAGTTTATTCACCGCCGCCTCAATATTTTCAGCATCCTTATCATTGAAACTCAACGCAACAGCCTCATGGCCCATGGCCACCAGAACGGCATTGTACAACTGGCAAGGGGTAATGGGTTTGGCAAGAAATCCGGCCAGATTAAGTTTCTCAGCAGCTTTAGGCACAGCCACTCGATCGTAAGCCGACATGATGATGATCTTGGGTATGTGCCCAAGCCCGATATGACGTTGAATCACCCCGGCAGTCTCAATACCGTCCATACCCGGCATACGCCAATCCATGAGAACAAGATCACAGGGGTCACTTTGATCCATTTCTTTCAAGATACGAATAGCCGTCTCACCACAGTCAGCCTGGCTCACCGTCCATTGGAAGTGGTCAAGCTGCCGACTCAGGATGTCACGGGCCGTCTCATTGTCATCAACAATCAAGATGTTCATACTGTCAGGGTGCCCGGCATCAATAGGACGGCTCGGTTGCTGTTGTGTCTGCCTGCCGAACCGGGCCGTAAAATAAAAAGTACTGCCGGCCCCGGGGGTGCTGTCAACCCATATCTCTCCGCCCATCATCTCCGTCAACTGTTTGGATATCACCAGCCCGAGCCCTGTCCCTCCGTACTTTCGGGTGATTGAACTGTCTGCCTGACTGAACGGCTGAAACAAATTCTCCTGCTCTTCTTGGGTCATCCCGATACCGGAATCCTGCACCGAAAACCGAAGTTTAATATCATCTTCGGTCTCTTCTTCTATGGAAATCGAAACCACCACCTCTCCCCCGGGCTTGGTGAACTTAACAGCATTATTGCACAAATTCAGCAAAATCTGGCCGACCCTCAGGGGATCTCCCACAAGTGCCACAGGGGTCTGCGGATTGATCTGATACATCAGTTCCAGCCCCTTTTCACCGGACTTGAGGCCAATGATGTTTAAAAGGTTCACCATTACATCCTCAAGACTGAAATCAATGATTTCCAGGTTCATTTTCCCAGACTCAATTTTGGAAAAATCGAGGATATCGTTCAAGATGCCCAGCAGCAACTCTGCCGACTGATTAACCTTTGAAATGTAATTTTTGGTTCTCTTGTCCACGGCCGTCTGCAAGGCAAGACCGGACATGCCGATGATGGCGTTCATCGGCGTTCGGATCTCATGACTCATATTGGCAAGGAACTCACTTTTTATTCTATTGGCAGCATCCGCATGGGCCTTGGCTTTCTTCAGCGTTTGGGCTGCGTGTTCAAGTTCCCTGTTTTTCTGGTTCATTTTCAGGTCGTGTGTGTCTCGAAAATGATTTAACAGATAAAAGAGAACCAGCCCGACTACGAGAACAATGATATGGATCAATTTAAAGTTGTTGCTGGAAAGCTGGATGGCTTGTATATATTCTTTTGCCGGGACTGTGATACTGATACCGCCTCGCACCTCTCCAAGTTTGTACCCCTGCTTTGCATGGCATTTTAAACAGGCCTGTTTCACGGGAAGGGGCGCCATATATCTAAATTGAGAGCTCTCTTCAAAAACGGCAAAAACTTCTTTTTCCCCATTCTTAAAACGATGCAACGCCTTTTTTTCCCAGTCATCTCCCTTATTGTCAGGCCGAATGGGCTTTAGGCTGGTGATGTGATAATGAACCCTATTTTCCTGTTCAGCTATTTCGGCAATCTGGCGGGTCATAAAGGCGGGATTAATCTTGGTCAGATGCACGCCCGTTAAGGTGGTCACATCACGATCGTCTATATCCAGATATGGGTTGGGTTGTGTTTCTTGGGTTATGGGCACATAGACACCGCCATGTCTGGCGTTCCACAGACGGGTGATTTCAATTTCGGCAAAAAAGGAACGCCCGACATTCAACAAAGACTGGTTGACACTTTTTTCGGTGGTTTTGAGATTCCAAAAAAGAGAAAAACCAATGGCGCTGATCCAAAACCCGGCAGTTAACAGCATATAGATTTTACGTTTCATTGAATTAGCTTCCCTTTATAAATAAAGTCTACAGCAAGCTATTGGGGGGGGATAGAACTCAACCCATGGCTGTTATCTTGGCAACCAAACAAGCCTGTTATTGATTTACCCGATATCTGGATAATAATGATCCAGGCACCGACTGCAGATGCCATGGGAAATATTGCCAATACCCTTTTTCAGAAGGGAGGGCACCCACAGCCATCTGTCCTCGCCATTGGGATCCTTAACTTTCCTGCAATTCATGCACTGCACAATCATACCGTCATTGTTTACAAATTGCTTGCTGAACGCTAAGCTTTCTTCATGATGCGGACACTCTTTAACCAGATGATGAGATATGACAAGCCCCCCTTGATTCATAAGCGGATAAGCGTTTAACCTAAATATCCTCAATCGTTGTTCGGATGAGCATTCATAATTGAATCCGAACATTTTATTTAACGCAATTGCCTTACGGTATTTTCGTCTCATAAAACTTTTTAAAGGCTCTTCGCCGACGTCAGCAATGCATGCACCTAAATCATATGTTTGTGTTATGTTCTCTCCACCGTTGGCCAGGGCAAACATTTGCCAGGCTCTGTTATACGCTTTCAGCTTCAGTTCAGCGTCCACTATATAAATAATGTCCTTGCTGTTTTTAATGGACTTCAAATCCATGTGGGCTATCTGCGTTTCAAACCCAGAGTCAATAATCATATTAGCTTTTTCCTGACGGTCATAGGGCAACGGCAAACCTATCAACTGCTTTGATCATCATATATGTCCAGATCGGGATAATGTTTTTCTGCGCATTCATTACAGATACTGTGACTGAACTGTGCTTCCGAATGATTGTCTATATACGCCTCGAGCTGGTTCCAATAGCCTTTGTCATCACGAATTTTTTTACAATACATGCATATGGGTAAAAGCCCGCTCAATTTTTTGACCTGGGATAACGCCTCCTTGAGTTCAGCCATGGTTTTGTGCAGTTTAATATGCAGATCAACCCTGGCCTTTGCAATGATCGGATCCAGCGGCTTTTGTATAAAATCCACGGCACCTGCCTGGAACCCCCGGGCCGCATCTTGGGTTTCAGTAACCGCCGTTACGAAAATGACGGGGATATGCGCTGTCTTTTCATCGGCTTTCAGCCTTCTGCAAACGTCATATCCGTCGATACCCGGCATCATAATATCAAGTAAGATCAAATCCGGTACAGTTTTGCCCTTGACTGCCTTAAGGGCCTGCTCCCCATCTTTAGCAGCCATAATCTTATATGTGTCGCGCAAGAATTCGTTCAGCACTCTAATATTTTGCCGCTCATCATCTACGATCAAAATACAGCTTTGTTTATCCATTTTTTCTCCGTTTATTTCGTGGCGACCTGATGTTCAGCAAGAGATGAGAATCAATCGTCACTATCCAGTTGACGTTTAAGTTCATCCAGCATCCCAAGAGCTTCTTTAAAATCCATATCTTCTGCATAGGCCAGTAGCGTACCACTTATTTTTTTCAAGGGACTGTCATGGTTCTCAAGCAACTGGTGTATCTGTTTTGCTTTGCTGTCCATGTCGGGATCCATCTCCTGGGCCAGTCGTTGGAAATCATCCAGAAGGATCTTTAATTTTTCCATATCAATGGGCGTGTGCTTGATTTTTTTTGTCTTATCCAATGACGGTGCCATGATCTTTTTTTCCAGATCATCAACCACCAAAGACAAATTTCTGGCCAAATTTTCCATGAGTGGTTCAAGCTGGTCGAACTGATCATCTTTGATTGCTTTTTCAACTTTCAGGGCACTGTCATACAATGCCTGGGCACCAATCCCGCCGGAAACGCCTTTAAGGGTATGGGCCGTTCTTTGTGCCAGGGGAACATCCTTTTGACCGAGTGCCCGGGCAATAATCCGGTCATCGGTGCGGTGGTCTTGGAAAAATTGTTTAAGCACTGTCATATAAAGATCTTGGCTGCCGTTCATTCTTGCCAGGCCCACATCGGTATCTATACCGGCCAGGGATACAAATTCAGCGTCAACCGTCTTTGGATCAACCACCGTCGGTCCACCGTCCATGGCCGGTATCCATTTGAGCAGGGTATCAAACAGAACATTGGGCTCAATGGGTTTGGCAATATGGTCAACCATTCCCGCCCCAAGGCAGCGTTCCCGGTCCCCGGCCAGGGCATTGGCGGTCATGGCAATGATGGGCGGATGATTGCCCGTTTGCTTTTCCAAAATGATGCGGGTGGCTTCAAACCCATCCATTTCAGGCATCTGAAGATCCATTAATATCAGGTCAAACCTGACATTTTCCACCAGTTCAACGGCCTTTTTTCCATTCTCGGCAATAACGACCTCAAATCCTGCCTGGGTGAGCAGATCCTCGGCCAGGATCTGATTGATGGTGTTATCCTCTGCCACCAGTATTCTTGCACCGTTGATGGTTTGTAACGGATTAATTTTCCAGGGATCGGACATATTTGGGGCAATTCTCATCCCCCCTTTCCCACCCAGGGTGTTCATCACGGCATCCAGCAGATCGGAAGGCACCACAGGTTTTGTCAAACAGCCATCCAGGCTGGCGTTTTCTACTTCGCTAAAAATCTCTTCCTGGGCCATGGCCGTGACCAGAATGATGGCCGGATCTTGACCGTTTGACAATTTTTTGATCTCATTTGCCGCTTGGATGCCGTTCATTTCCGGCATCATGTAATCCATAAACACAAGCCGGAAAGGGTCCTCTGCCGGGGCCTTTTCTATGGCCTGCAAAGCGGCCCGGCCAGAATCGACACAGGTCACCCGGAAAGAAAACGATCCCAGGGTCTGGGCAAACATCTGCCTGGTGCTGGCCACATCATCCACCACAAGCACCTTAAGCTGCTCCAGATTCACAGGTACGCTTGATTCACCGTCCCCGACTTTGTCCATATTGATACCCAGAACGACGGTGAAATAAAAACAGCTGCCTTTACCGGATGCGCTTTCAACCCATATCCTTCCATTCATCAACCCAACCAAGTGTTTACAAATGGTTAATCCCAACCCGGTGCCGCCATATTTTCTGGTGGTACTGCCGTCGGCCTGGCTAAAGGCTTGAAACAGTCTTGATTGTTGTTCCAATGTCATACCGACCCCGGTGTCTTTTACCATCACCTCCAGTTCAACCGTCCCCCCTTGTATTTTAACTGACCGCACTTTGACGACGATTTCACCGGATTCCGTAAATTTAAGGGCATTACCGGTCAGGTTGAGCAGAATCTGGCCCAACCGCAGGGGATCTCCGATGAGCTGAACCGGTGTACCCGGCTCAATGTCAAATAAAACTTCAAGACCATTTTCCTGGGCCTTGACGGAAACCATATTGCTAAGGTTGGTTAAGACCTCTTCGAAATTAAACGGAATGGATTCCAGTTCCATTTTGCCGGCTTCAATTTTGGAAAAATCCAGAATATCATTGGTAATGCCCAGCAATAATTGGGCAGACTGATGAACCATCTGAACGTAATTGCGCTGGCGCGGTGTCAGGTCAGTGCCCAGGCAAAGGTGGGACATGCCTATGATGGCATTCATGGGGGTACGGATTTCATGGCTCATGTTGGCAAAAAAAGAGCTTTTGGCAAGACTTGCTTCTTCGGCGATCCTGCGGGACAGGACAAGCTCACTGATATCCTGCAAGTTGACGACCATTCCGTTGTAACGTTTTGAATCATCCATAATGGGAGACGCCGTAATTCGTATCTCTTTTTTCTTGCCCCTTTTGGTATATCTTGCGGTTTCCAGCCCATAACAGATGTTTCCCTGCATGACCATGTCAAAGGCCTGCCGGGTATTTTCAGCCGCTTCCCGGGGAACAAAATCAATTTTCTTTCCAATCACTTCCTGGGGTGACCATCCAAAAATTTTTTCAAAGGCAGGGTTGATATATTCGGCGTTGCCGTCTTTGTCATACACCACCATGGGTTCGGCACTGGTTTCCATGACCGTGTTCAGTTTCTTTTCACTGCGGGCCAGATCTTTTTCAGCCTTTTTTATCTGTGAAATATCGGTAAATGCCTCAAGCAGCAGATCTTCATTATTCAGAGTGATTTGAATCACACTTTTCATCACCGCAATTTTTTTATTATCCTTATTGATAACCGTCCTTTCTGATGAGTCCACGGCCTGCCCGATATCAAGGACCGGACAGTTGCCTTTCTGGGCAGGACAAATAAAATTATGGCACACCTTGCCGATCAGATCAGATTCATTGTCATACCCCATCATTGAAAGGGCCGCCTTATTGGCACTACGGATAATTTTATCTCTACCCACCAGAATCACACCAAACGGCATGGCTTTAAGCATTTTCTGTGTGGCGGCGTGCACTTGATCTGTTTCGGCTTTTGATTTTTTTAACAATTCGGCAGTTGTGCGATTGCGTTTGTTCAGACGGGCAAAGATAAATGTGCTGATGCCCATGACCGCAAGGAAAAAACATATAAAGAGGATAATATACCAGTATTTAAACAAAACCTGCTTGGGTGTAAATGTCCCGTAATCCTTGTAAGGCGGCGCTTTTAAAACTTTTAAACAGTCATGAACAGATTGATAATTTTTAGGAATGGTCCAGCCGGAACATGACGCGGCAACGGCAGGTTTTGAATCGGGTTGGATCTCAATTAAACGATGGGCAACGATTTCAGCAAGCTCGTCCGAAGTATGAACAACTTGGGCCATGGGCCACTCGGGATACTCTCTTGTTGAATGAAGAAACGGCAGATGGACCTGTCCCCCGCCATGCTCATGAATAACAAAAAAATCGTCCAGATTAATTTTGCCTTCCAGCTGCATTCGCTCCAAGGTATCTGTCCGCACGGTTCCAGCGTCAACCTCTTTGTTTAAAATTGACATGACAACCGCGTCATGGGTCCCCATAAAAGAGAGTGTTGAAAAATCCTTGTATGGATTAATGCCAGCCTCTTGTAACTCCCGCCGGGCCATAAGCCATCCGCCAAATGAATTTTCGCTCACCGCTGCAAAATGTTTTTTTTTAAGATCTTTATATGTTCGAATATCAGATGGTTGTTTCAAGCAGAACACAACGCTGCCAAATGTTGTGTAGGTGCCATTGAGTCGTTTATTTTTCAAGGTTGCAATCCGACTCACCCCGTGCCGGACCTCTAATTCAACATAAATCGCTGAATTTGCCAGAACAAAATCCACCCCCCCATCTTTTACCGTTTGGTTAATATCTTTAAATTCAAGGGGAATAATGCGAAAAGAATAAGCCGGGATAACACGGGACAAATAGTCAGCTGTGGGCGACCATTTTTTCAGGCAATTATCTGTACTGCGTTTTGCCAGCACCCCAATCTTAATAGCGTCGGTGCCGGAAATCGCCGTTGCCGGATAAAAAAAAATTAACAGGCATAATCCTGTTAAAACAAATTTTTTAAAAGGATGGGTTTGCATTATTTGCCTTCGATGATCCCAAATCTTAGGGCGCTTGGGTAAACAACACATGTCACAGATTTTTTACTGATATCTTAAACACTACACAACTGATATAAAAAAAGCAATTATATCCTTATAGGTACAAATGGTCGGCGGATGCAAAACAAAGACCCCCTGTCTTTTCCAAGACAGGGGGTCTTTTAAATTTTTACCGGTTGCCGGAGGGGTATCAAGCTGCAGTGTCGACGCCTGCCAAACACTTTTCAAGCCCCATGGCCTGACCGAGCAACTGGGTCAGGAGTACGGCAGGTATGGGTTTAGTTAATCCCGATTTCAAAATAAGCTTTCGGCCATATTCAAATTGGATATGGCAGTAATTACAAGCCGTGCAGATGATATCCGCCCCTTCCTGTTTTGCCGTTTCATATTTTCCCAGAACAAATTCCCGGGCCAGATCGTCGTTTTTTTCCAACAAAGGATTACCGCAGCAATCCAGACCCTTGGACCATTTTACGGGTTCTGCCCCGGTCAGTTGAATAATCCTTTCAAATATCGTCGGTGCATTGGGGTGGTCATCCAGCCCGGTAATGGCTGAAGGGCGCAGGGCGTGACAACCGTAGCTTGCAGCCACTTTGATACCGTCAAGGGAATGCACAACACTTCGCTGGATAACGCCTTTATCAATTTCCTGGTCCAAAAAGGTCAGCATATGATAAATCTTGACGGCACCTGCCCTGTAATTCAGCCCTTCTTTTTCCAGGATTGAATTAATCTTGAACAGTTTTTCACGATCATTGTTGAGATAATGTTCGGCCTGTTTAAGGGAACCGAAACAACACTTGCACAGGGTCAGTATGGGCAGGTGACGGGCCTGGGCGATGGCCAGATTCCGTATGGCCAGCAAAAGATAAGCATCCAGGCTCTTTTCCTTGACCGGGTATCCGCAACAGCCGAAATCAAGTTCTTCAACCCCGACATTGAGTCTGGATAAAACCGCTTTGGCCGACGTTGGGTGCTGGGGAATGTCAAATCCGGTTCTGCATCCGGAGAATAGTGCGCATTTCATATTCCAAATTCCTGATGGTATACCATGTTTTTAAGTTGATAAAAAATATCCGTAATCTTGACCCCCTGGGGACAATTTTCCTGGCATTTATAACAGGTCAGGCAGTCCCAGACAATTGAGGCATCCTTTGCCAAATCGATTTGCCCAAGAACCAGGGCATGAATCACTTGGTGAGGTGCGGATCCAAACTTTCCGATGTCACCTGTCACTCCTGTTACCGGGCATGAATTGGTGCATGTCAGGCAGGTGTAACAGTGTGAAAATGTTGTCGCCTGGAAGGACTCCTTCAAGGACTTGACGATGGATTTTTGTTCGGATTTGAGCTTGACCGGGCCTTCATATTCCGCTTTTTTAGCTTCGTTTTCCTTGCAGATTTCCCTGACCCTGACAACGGGATCAGCAAGAAATTTCTCCTTCATCCGTTCTCTGGCCGCCATCCAGATATCCTGCAGGTCCAGCCCGGCAGGACACAGCTGGGAGCATTTGTTACACAAGGTGCAAATAAAACTGCCCTGTAAAAAGGCATCTTTGGATTCGGCATCCATGGACTTGCCCCATGCCGATTCTCGGATTTGGGTCACACGTTCGGAAGGGAACACCCATGGGTTGCCAAAGATTTCATAGAGCGGCCCCACCGCACAATGGCTTGTGCAGGTGCCGCACTGGGTACAGGCGGACAGGTCAAGGGCCCGGCGGGTGGCCTTGTTTTCTTCGCGTTTGAGCGTCTGGCCTGAAACACCTGAGATCAAAAGGCTTATGGGGGTGGTCAGAATATGAAAAAACTTGCTGAAAGGCAGGTAAGCCAAAGCAAAAAAGCAGCTTAAAAAATGAATGGCCAGTATCAGTGAATCCAGGCGATGTCCGTTTAAAAACCCGGCAAAGGGTTTCATGAAAATGGAGATTGGATAGGAGACAATGGCCCACTTTGGGTTGGCATGGCAGGCCATACAATTATCTTCATTGAGGATTCTGCCTTCTTCCAAAATTTCAGGATCGACCTGGATGGTCTCCCCGGGAAAAGAGACATTATAGTCTTCCTGCCAGACCGCCTTAAGGGCCGGCAGTTCCTCTTCGTCCAAAGAACCGTACTCTTCAACCATGTCGTCAAACACGCCCGAAGAGATAATCTTGGCAGCTTCAAGGCCAAAGCCGGAGATCATGATTACGGCCAGCAGGACAATTGCCAGGTAATCGAGTTTCGTGGAGATCTGCTTTAACCGGAAATGGGTTCGCCTGCGGTATATGGCAATGGCCAGTCCCGCGATGACCATGACACCGGCAATGTTTCGAAGGAACATATATGGATTCAAGGTGGGCATGTAACCTGAAAAAAGAGCTTGGCTGACATAGTCGTCCAGGGCGTGGAAAAAGAACAATGCTGCAAATCCCCAGAAAATGCATATATGCATCACCCACTTTTGGGGATCCTGGCGCTTGAGTGGTAATTGGAGCACCACATCCGTAATCGCCGTTTTAAGAAAATAGAAGATCTTGGCAGGCGAAAACAACATGCCTACCAGATCGAACAAAAAAGTTTTTACTCGGTCTGCCGTCGTAATTTCGGTGTCTTCCGGTCCGATGATCAACCGAAAAAATCCCATGGTCCTGTAAATGATTCCGAGAAGGAATACTGCTACTGCAATAGTAAAACTCCAGGTATAAAGCACTGTTCCATTCCAATCTAATTCAGGTTAAATTGTCAAAGGGCGAAATCGAAAGGTAAATCTGTATTGTAACTGATCCGGGATGTCAAGCCCGTTTTTTATTTTAATATTCACACTTATATGTCCAGTTGTCGTTAGGGCCTTACCTTTACAAACTCTGGACCAACACTTATATTAACGCATAATTTTTTAAAAAATATACTACTTCACAAGGAGCTTTTAAGTGAAACAGATCTTAGTACTGGCCTCGACCAATAAAGGCAAAACAAGGGAATTACAGGAAAGACTGCAAGGATATCCCGTTGATATCAAGAATCTGTCTGATTTCGGCCCCATTCCCGAGGTCATAGAAGACGGAGAGACCTTTGACGACAATGCATATAAAAAGGCCTCGTTTACGGCCAGGGTGCTGGGATACCCGGCCCTTGCGGACGATTCAGGGCTTTGCGTAGAGGCGCTGGGCGGCGCGCCGGGGGTCTATTCGGCCCGTTACGCCGGAGAAGATGCCACGGACCAGGACAATGTCGACAAACTTATGGAAGCCATGAAAAATGAAGAGAACCGCAAGGCCTCCTTTGAATGTGTGATCTCCATTGCAGTCCCCACGGGGGCAGCGCTAACCTATGAAGGCCGCTGCGAAGGGGTACTGACCCGGGAGCCTGCCGGAGACAACGGATTTGGGTATGACCCGCTCTTCTTTTTTCCTGAACTGAATAAAACCTTTGCCCAGCTGTCCATGCAGGAAAAGGCCAGGGTCAGCCACCGGGGAAAGGCGTTGCAGGAAATCACCCAGGAGATGGACAAAATTCTGGACTGGATAGACATTCAAATGTCCCGGATGGCCGAACCCAGTAGTTGCCTTGCGCCCAAAGGAAACAACAATGGATAATTTCAAAGACCTTGTAAAATCAAACCGCTCGTGCAGGCGCTTTGATAACAGTTTTGCCCTGGACACCCAAACCCTGACCGATCTTGTGGAACTGGCGCGATATACGGCCTCGGGTGCCAACAACCAGCCCCTGAAATATATTATCTCCAGCAACCGGGAACAAAATGAAAAGATCTTTTCCTGCCTGACCTGGGCAGCTTACCTTAAAGATTGGAAAGGGCCTGAGCCTGCTGAACAGCCCACAGGATACATTGTCATCCTCGGGGATACCACCATTGCAAACAATTTCTGGTGCGACCACGGCATTGCCGCCCAGACCATGCTGCTCGGGGCCCGGGCCATGGGGCTTGCCGGGTGTATGTTTGCCGCCATAAACATCAAAAAACTCAAAGAACTGCTGGGTATCGGCGATCACCTGGAGGTTAAGCTGGTCATTGCACTGGGCAAACCCGTGGAAAAGGCATGCATTGATGATATGGAGCCCGGCGGAGATATCCGCTATTTCAGGGATGAAAACCAGGTTCACCATGTTCCCAAGCGCAAGCTTGACGAGTTGATTCTCAAGACCTATTAGCCGTGAAAGTTTTATTTGTAAATCCATCCTGCCAGGACCCAAGGGTTACGGACCCGGATGCACTTCAGGTGCCCATCGGGCTCTATTATCTGGCATCAGGACTGTTGGACCAGGGCTATATATCAGGTATTTTGAATCTTGCACCGGCGGGGCCTGCCAACCCGGCGGCCCAAGGGTCTGCAAAAAAAGTGCTGGATTTATTCTCCCAATCCATCATGCAGGAAAAACCGGACATCATTGGCTTTTCGGTCACCAGCCCCACCCGGATGAATGCCATGGCCTGTGCGGCCCTGGCTCGTCAGATCCTGCCGGACTGCCTCATTGTTTTTGGCGGCCCCGGGGCCACGTTTATGGCCGATTTTTTATTTGCGCACTGCCCGGCTTTGGATGTGATTGTCAAAGGCGAAGGCGAGATCAGCACAACTAAACTGGTCCATGCCGCAAAAAAGGTAAAAACCAATTGCGGCACCATCCACCAGACACAGGGCATCAGTGCTGAATTGACACATGGCCTTGAACGGATTCCCGGTCTTATTTTCCGTAACGGATCAAATCTGCATGACACCGGTCAAGGTGAACTGGTAAAGGACCTGGACACCCTGCCCCACCCGTCCAGGTATTTTACCTACCAGCACCTGGCCATGTCCAGGGGATGCCCAGGCAAATGCACTTTTTGCGGTTCTCCGAAATTCTGGGGAACGTCCGTTGTCCGTCGCCACTCCCCCCAATGGTTTTTTGAAGAGATAAAGGCCCTTGCCCAAAATGGTGTCACCCATTTTTTCATCAGTGACGACACCTTTACCATGGATTATGGTGCGGTTCGGGCATTGTGCGAAAAAATTATTCAGGCAGATCTGGGCATCACCTGGAATGCCATATCCCGGGTGGATTATATTGATGAAAGTATACTGGGGATTATGCGCCGGGCCGGGTGTATCCAGATCAGCTTTGGGATTGAATCCGGGGCCCAGCCCATAAAAAAAATCCTTGGCAAACCCATCAACAATGACACCTGTGTGGCGGCCTTTGACAAGGTGAAAGCCGCAGGCATACTGCCCCGGGCCTACTTTATTTATGGATCACCGGGAGAAACCGATGCAACCATCCAGCAGAGCATTGATCTGATGATCCAACTGGGGCCCTTGAGCACGGTATTTTACATGCTGGTCACCTTTCCGGGCACAGCGTTGTACAATCGTGCCGTTCAAAAGGGGTGGACCCATGATGGCGTCTGGCAAAAAACCATTGAAGATCTGCCCTGGTGGGAACTGGACCCGGATATGGACTTTACCCGGGTTAAGGGCTGGGGGGACCGGCTCCGGCAGGCTTTTTTTGCAAACCTTGAAGATTTTATTAATCGCATTTCCCTTGAACCGGACGAGGCATCCGCCCCCCTGTACGCCGATTTTCTATCACGGCTTGCCATGACCTTCTCCCATGGCGAATATGCCCAGGACCCCCGGGTCAAAAATGCCGATCAAACGGCGGTGAATCTGTTTGACAAGGCGTTGAAAATTAACCCTTGCGCAAGGGCATACCAGGGACTTGCCATGATGTGCCAGAAGCATAAAAACTTTACCCGGGCCATTGCCATTCTTGACAAAGGCCTGTCCCATTTTCCAAAAAATAAAGATCTGTGCGTTTGCATGGGGGTGTGCCTGATGAACACGGGTAATTTTGCCAACGCATTAAAATATTTCACCCCATTTGCCGATGATCCGGCCTTAGGGCAGTACATCAGCATATGCAAGCAAAAAACAAAAAATTAATTCAGAAAGAAACGCCATATGAACAACGACTATCAACTGGAGAATAAAACCAGAAGAGAACTCAAACTGCAGAACATGCGCCGGGACATCCTTGTCAGCGACGGCGCCAAAGCCCTGGATATGATCCTGGATGCCCCCTCCCCTGCCACATTGATCCAGTCCTTTCCGGATCAGGATTTGTACTACCTGATGCATAAAGTGGGGGTCCATGATTTCATTCCGGTGCTGGCCCTGGCCGCATCCAGCCAGTGGGAATATATTCTCGATGTGGAGGTCTGGGACGATGACCGGCTCGATCCTTATATGGTGACCCAGGTGTTTTCATTTTTGTTCAAAGCCGATCCCCAGCGGCTTTTACGCTGGGCCATCATGGAAAAGCCCGATTTTGTGGAGTATTATCTGGCGCAAAAGATGCAGATTGTAATCCGGGAACATGATGAAGTGCCGCCGGAGGATTTTGACGACTACATCACCCTGGATGACAAATTTTACTTCAGGTTTCCCGGCAAGAAATCCGGCACGGATGATACCGACGACGATGCGGCAGGCGACATTTTGCCCCAGGACGTCCCCGAAGAAGATGGACTGCCCGATGACGCGCCGGAATTAATCGAACAGATGCTCAAAACCCTTGCCGCCATGGACCTGTCGGTTCTACATGGTCTGCTCCTTGAAACCGCAAGCCTTCTGCCCGCCGAAGCAGAAGAAGAACAATTCCGGCAAAAAAATATCAGGCTTGCGGAAAAAGGATTTCTGCCGGCCCATGAAGCTGTTGGGATTTACCAGCCGGTGCCCCCAAAAGGATTGAAACAAAGGCCTGCAAATTCCAATGCATCCCAGGAACTTGATCCGGATATGCCCATGCCGCCCATGTACTTCACCCAGTTTTTAAAGGGAGAGAATCTGTTTGCCAAAACCCTGGAACAGATCAATGCCCAGGGGGGCATACCGGGCCTTGACAGTGAGCTTGCCGCCCTGATCAACAAGGTGATCAGCGCAGACCGGATCAAAATCCGGAACCGGGAATCCATTGAAAAGCCCCTTGAAAAAACCATGTCCACCCTGAGTTTAGGCCTTGAGGTACTCATGGACGGTGCCAAGGTCAGTGTGGAGACCGCCGCAAATCTGATCAGAAAATATTTCCTTGAAGATATTTTCAGAACCGGAGCCCGGGAAGGCGCAGCCATTCAAGCCACGGCAAACAAATGGTATGAGACAAGTTTTATCGGAACAAAAAATCTGCCGTTAAGTTTCCTGGGAGAGGCCTACCTGGGCATCATCGGCGGCCTGATGATCCAGCGGCCCATGTTTTTTGCCGACTATGCCGACAAGAAGTTATACCGCAACTTTGCAAGCCTGTCCGACATCCGGGCCACCCAACGGCAGCTGGATGAAATCATCTGCCTGGATAATTTTCTCAAGAGCCTGGATGTGGACATCTCCACCTTTACCTTTGGGGTGCTCACATACAAAAGCGTGATCCTTACCTTGTGGGCCCGGGACCGTATGGGCTTGAACCCGTCAAAACCATTGAGCCTTGCGCCCATTGAACTCGCTGAATTCAAAGATTTCTTTGCCCAGCTGTTTGGTGAGGGGGAAACCATCGGCGATACCCAGGCAAAGGATCTGGCATTATGGGCCGCCCAGGCATCCGGGGTGGAGGAAACAGATCTGCCCACGGCGCTCCAGGGCATTTTGTACGGACTGCTGCGGGAACTTGAGTCGGAATACGGCCATGTTCAATTAGAAGACCTGGACCCGCGGTTTATGCCCATGTTCCTTCTGGCAGGCCAGGAATAATTTACTCCCCGGGCTCAAAAATATACCCCACAGACCTGCGGCTCTTAAAATAGACCGGGGACTTGGGATTGGTTTCAAAATATTTTCTGAACCGGACAATGAAGTTGTCCACCGTCCGGGTGGAGGTATCCCTGGCATATCCCCACCCGGCTTTAAGAAGCATTTTCCGGGACAACGGCTTTCCCTGGTGGGCGATAAAAATGCGCAGCAAGGTGATTTCCTGCTCGGTCAGGACCACGTCGCCTGCCACACACCGGGCCGTGGATGTCACAAAATCAATATGGTTTGTGCCAAAAGAATAGTCTTTTCCTTCAAACAGTGGACCGTCTGAACTTTTCTCCTCTTTTTTAGGCTGCTGGTACCACTGTTTGCGTTGTACAAGCCGTGCCACGCGTAAAAGAAATTCTTCCAGATCAAAGGGTTTGGACAGGTAATCATCCACCCCGTATTTCAGGCCCCGGACCTTATCCTGGGTGTCCCCCCGGGCCGATAAAATCAGCACAGGAATTTTTTCATCCTCCCGACGAATGGTCTGGAGAATGGAAAACCCGTCCACCATGGGCAGCATAATATCAAGCACAATCAGATCCGGCTGCCAGGCCCGCCATGTTTCAAGACCTTCAATACCGTCGGCCGCCACCTTGGCCGCATAGCCCTGGAGGGTGAGATTCAGTTTGATCCCTTCGGCAATATGGGATTCATCCTCTATGATCAGAACACGTTTTTTTTCAGCCGTTTCCATAATTCCTTATCTCTGACGCGGGCAATACTTGCCCGGGGAATGGTAATGGTAAATTTGGCGCCTTTGCCCTTGCCCTCACTGGACACCGATGCCCGCCAGCCATGGATGGCGGCAATACTTGAGACAAGATACAACCCAAGACCCGACCCTGTATTGGCCTGGTTACTGTTCCTGTCTCCCTGGTAAAATTTTCGAAAAATCTTTTTTGCATGGTGTTTATCCACACCAATGCCGTTATCAATAAATTCAATGGTCACTTTCTGCAAGTAACTTTTAAATAAAATGGTCAGGCAAGGGGTGGGGCTTTCATTGTAGCGCATGGCATTTGAAAAAATATTGGTCAGCAGAATATCCAGCAAAAAAACATTTACCGGATACTCAAATCTGCCCCCTGACGGATTTTTAATCTTTACTTTAAGATCCCTGAACAAAGATGCATTTTTTTGGCAGAATTCTTCTAAAAAGACCACGAGGCTTTCCCGGGTGACCTTTGATCCAAAATTCTGGCTTTCGATGCGTGCCAGGTTAAGAATCCGGTCGATATTCTCGGTGAGCCGGTCAATATCCTTGAGCATATCCGTACTGTATTTCTTTACATCCTGCGGTTCCATGGGGTGACGGATAAAGGTTTCAAGATAAAGGCGAAGGGATGTGACAGGGGTTTTGAGTTCATGGGTGAAATTATAGATGAAATTGTGCTGGAGCCGGAACAGGTTCACGGTTTTCTGGTAATAAATAAAGGCTAAAAAGATACCGGCCAGCACCACAATAATCAGCAGGCTCAACACCAGGATTGTCATCCCGGTTTTAGACGGAAAAATGGCCTGAGGTGAAATGTTGAACTTGAGCATCACCACCTCAAGGGCCGAACGGATCTCCATGTACAAACTGACCGTCAGGACCAGAAATGTGGCCAGGGCAAACAGGGAGCAGGCAAAAATAAATACCGGGTGAAGATACCACCTGGAAGGGTTCAGAATCTGCATGGATTAATCTTTATCCAATATTGGGATGTGCTTTTTGCGTAGAACAGCAAATAATTTATATGTTTAGTGCATAATTATTTCTCCGATTGGATAAATGTCAAGGTATTATTTACGATTAGACCCGGTAGACCTATCGTCGTTAGTTGAGACTTGCTGCCTCGTCGGGAACAATCAACGCCTGGGTAACGGCAGACAAGCTTGCACTGTTTAAAATTTTTAGTTCCTTATTATACCGTGTGCACAGGTGTTTAACCTTTAAACAGGCATTATGGCTGTTGCAACTCACGGGGCATACCACCACATCACACCGTCTGACTTTGGCGGCAAGATCATCATTACTGCTTCTAATATAACCGTCATGGTAGTCAAACTCTCCGCCGGCCTTTTCAACAATCTGCCGATAGTAGGATTTCATCTTGGTAATGCCGCCGATCATAAAAATCCGCTGGGCACACAGGCGCCGTCTCGGGCAATCCCGGTTGGGGCACTCCCCGGTTACCGGACAGGTCTCAGGCTCCCGGCAATTGCAACCATCTTCGGTCTCTGCGGTAAAAACCGAAGAAAGCTGGGCAAACTCCTCTTTGAGCATTGCATTCTCATTTTTGGCGCTGAACAATTGAATCTCAAGTTGTTTTCTATCCCGATCCAGGTTTAGAAGCTCTTCTTTTTTGCGGTTTAATGCCTGTTCAAGCCGGTCAATATCCTGATGCAGATCAGGGCCTGACGGTTGCGCAAATACCGTCCGGGTTTCAAGTTGTTCAAGCTGCCTTTTGAGCTGGAAATTTTCGATGGCAAGGCCGTCTTTTTCTTTACCGGCCTGCTTTAGTTGGCTGACCAGTTCCCGGATTTTTTCATTTTTTGAACTGCACTTGTTTTTTTCCCGGGCCAGGGATTGATCTGCCGCTTCAAGTTTTTTGCGGACACTGAAAACTTCGGTCATATTGGCATGGGAAAGCATATGAACTTCACCATGAATATCCTTGAGCAAATCAACGTTTGTATCCTTGTGCGACACAATGGCATACATCACAGGGCCGATGATCCCCCGGGCCGAATAATCGTTCCATAACCGTCTCACCCCTTTTGCATCTTTTTTACTGTAAAGCGCTGCAATCTGCTTCATATATTTTCCGGCCTGGTGCCGAATAAAATTATTTGTTTTGATGGACACCGTATTTTCATCTCCCATGCATCCCATCAAATAGGAGTGGTATTCATAGGGTTTAAGGCCGTTGACATCCCAGCCGCACTTTTTAAGAATGTCCCTGTGTTTGTCCACAGACAACATCGCACCAATGACAGGACATTTAAAGTTACGCTCAATCTCCCATATATTTGCAAAACACATCATCGCATCCATCAATAAACCTCCAAATTTTAATATATTATCGCCTGTGGGCCGGGTGTTAACCATCACCAATTAAAAATTCAAATGATTTGAATTTAGTTAGACAAAACTAATATTTAAGTAAATACAAAACACTTTGTAATATGTCAACGATAAATTTTGTATCTGAAATATAAGGTGCTTAAAAACCAGTAAATACCAGACCTATGATAAAAATAATCCTCTGCCTGATCCGCTTTTTAATGGGCATGAAAAATGAAAGGCCTAAAAATAAAAATCCCGGCAACCTTGGGGTTGTCGGGATGTTAGCTTTTAGGTTGGCTCCCCAGCACGGACTTGAACCGCGGACTTAGTGGTTAACAGCCACTCGCTCTGCCAACTGAGCTACTGGGGAACAGCGTCTCTCAATCAAAGACTTGCGGGTTATATACCAACCTCAATTTTATGTCAAGCCATTTCAATTAAGTTATATCGAGCTAATATAGAAGAAGATATAGAACACTTTGCAATATGAAACGACAAATTTGTATCTACAAAAGGATATGCTAAAAGACAGGTGTTTTAAAAACGAGCAGATTTAACCCTGATCACTTGGACATAAGATATAAAACAAAAAATCCCGGCAACCTTGGGATTGCCGGGATATTATTTTTTAGGTGGCTCCCCAGCACGGACTTGAACCGCGGACTTAGTGGTTAACAGCCACTCGCTCTGCCAACTGAGCTACTGGGGAACAGCGTCTCTCAATCAAAGACTTGTGGGTTATATACCAACCCCAATTTCATGTCAAGCAATTTCAATAAAAAAATTTGACATCCCCTTTTCTTAAGATTATTGTTAACTTGTATCAGGAATTTCAGCATAGAAAGGATTCCCAATGGAGATTAACCGTATTCAGACAATGAAAGCCTACGCAGCCAATAGTCAAATGGCGGAAACGGTAACTGTCCGGAACACTAATAAGGAAGCGACAGGGGTTGTTACTGATAAGCAAAGCACCCAGACCCTCCAGGAAGCATTCCAAGTTGACATCACACCGCAGGCATTAACTCTTCAGGCCCAAAGAGAACAAGAGATGCCCCAAGAAGAGCAGGAGATGGAGACACAACTGAACCTGCTAAACATTAAAAACCAGGAGATGGAGACACAGCCGACCCTGCAAAATTTTAAAACCCAGCAGATGGAAAAAGGCACTCTATATAGTGGCTACGCCTAACATTACTATATAGGCGCATTAAACTGAACCGGCAGCAACTGCCCATACGAACCCCATTGAACAAGAGCTCATTATGATTACTGAAGACGGTATTGTTACACACGCTACACCTGAAAAAGCCTGGATTAAAACCACCCGTTCGGCAGCTTGCGAAAGCTGTTCCTCAAAGGACTCCTGCGGGGTCAGTCATCACCCCTCCGAAGAGATGACGGTCATTGTACCCAACACCCTTAATGTATCGGAAGGAGACCGGGTGATCGTAGGCATTGAGTCCGGCCCCATGATTTTTTTAAGTTTCCTTCTCTATGTATTCCCAATTATATTGCTCATCATCGGTGCACTTATCGGGGATGCCCTTGCCCCTGTGTTAGGAATGAATAACTCAGCCCTGTCCATGGGGGTTGGTTTTTTACTATTTGCCGTGGCATTTTTTATCATCAGAAAAAAGCAGGCCGGCATGTCAAAAAAAGACAAATATAAACCCTTCCTCGTCAGAAAAAAAGCCCCTCTCAACGTCTAAAAATTGCACCATTGTAATAAATAAAATTCCCCCACTTTTTCCTTGTAAATCTAAAGTCAATATACTATATACGCTTCCAGTTGTGGGTTCGTCGATAACCTCTAACCCCTAAAATATTGAGAGAAGAATTATGACATCACAACGCGACCTGAAAATAGCTGTATGGATCATGATCGTTCTTTTAGTCACAGGGATTGTTTGTTACGCGTCCTTTTCCCCACCTGTTCCTGACAAACCAGTCAGACTGATGTTTCAGAACAAAGCAGGCAAAGTTTTATTCACTCACCTCATGCACACAGACGATTACTCTATAGATTGTCTGGACTGCCACCACAACTTAGCAGATGGCGACGAAACCTACAACTGCAGCGAGTGCCATGAGGAAACCGGTGATGAAAGCATGCCTTCAAGGGCTGACGCATTCCACGCCCAGTGCAAGGGATGCCATGAAGATTATGGTGCGGGTCCGGTAGAATGTAATGCATGTCATGCGAAATAATTTTTTCAGGATGACGGACAATGCCCTGATTAAGTTTAAGGCTTGGCTTAAGACTTTTACAACACTTAAGGACTAATTATGATTAAACGATCTCTTTTCGCTCTATCCAAACCCAGGCTGACGTATGATCTGCTTGATACGTCCTTGCAATCCGCTGATGAGATTGCAGTTCCTGGCAATCTTACCCTTCTTTTGCCGGATGCAATCGATTCGGCAAAAAAGGCTTTGATCGGCCCGGGGGATGCTGTCAAAAAAGGGCAGAAATTAACCCTTTACGATGACAGCACATCTTATGTTTTATCTCCTGTCGCAGGCACGATCAAGGGATTCGATTCCTACTCCGATGACTTCGGCAACACGGCAACTTATGTGACGATTAAATCAGATCCTTCGGTCAAAGGCGACGAGCAATTGGCCCAGATAGATCTGGAAGAAACGCTTGAATTTGCCGCTGATTATCTGGAGCAGCTTCCCGGGGCACTGCCCGTTTCAACCCTGACAAACCCTAATTATGACATCAGAACCATCGTTGTGACAGGTGCAGATGAAGACATTCTCTGCGATACCTGTCAATTTGTCTGCACCGCATATGCAGGCCTGATGGTCCAAGGTGCAAAGATTCTCAAAAGCATGACCCGGGTTGACCGGTTCTGTATCACCGTACCTGAAAATCTTTCATTCCAGGTGGACCTTGACGGGTTCAACGTAATCAGAACATCGGCTACATACCCGTCCAATCTGCCTGCCATGGTCATGAAAGATCATTTAGGTAAAGAACTTCCACCCGGTATGACGCCGGAAGATACAGGTGTCTGTTTTATGAGCCCCGAGGCTCTGGTTTCACTTGCCCGGACCTTTGAATCCGGACAGCCGGTGTTTGATAAAATTATTACCCTGATTGACAAAGGGGGTAAAAAAAGCCGGGTCAAGGCCATTATCGGTACACCGATCAGTAAAATATTGTCCAGTTTCAATGTTCAGATCAATGAACGGGACCGAATCATCATCGGCGGACCCATGCGCGGCCATGCCACGTATACGGTGTACCACCCTGTGGTTCCGGATATGGATACAATTATCGTTCAAGACAGGGATATTGTTCCCGAGCTTTCGGACAATGCCTGTGTGAACTGCGGTGAGTGCATCCGCGTCTGTCCGGCTCATGTGCCCGTGAACCTGCTGGTTCGGTATCTTGAAGCAAACCTTTATGAAGAGGCAGCAGACAGGTTCGATTTGGAATCCTGTATCGAGTGTGGACTTTGCGCTTATGTATGCAGGGCCAGGATTCCTTTATATCAGTATATCCGCCTGGGCAAACATGAATTGTTGACCCTTCGTGAAAATGCTTGAAGATGGGAGAAAGCCAATGACAAATACTAAATTGATCGTTTCCCATGCCCCATTCTGGCATAACGGAGACAGCCTGTTTCAACAGAATCTGAGTTTTATTATCGCCCTTATACCGGCTGCACTTTTCGGTATCATGCATTTTGGCGCCCCCGCGCTTGGGGTGCTGACCCTTGCCATGTCGTCAGCCATGCTCTGGGAAGTGATCATGTCGATCATCTCCAAAGACAAACTGACCATAGGCAATATGGAATCCGCAGTCATCGGCCTGCTGCTGGGCATGATGCTGCCGGCCACAATACCCTGGTGGGTTGTGATAACCGGCACATTTGTCGCAGTTGTATTAGGCAAATACGTATTTGGCGGCACAGGTGCCAATCCTTTCAATCCAACCCTGGTGGGTATTGCCATTCTCATGATGTCCTGGCCGGCCTTCCTGGATTTTGATACAGCCTATGTATCATACCAGTTTAATTTTACTGCCCTTGCACCTCTTGTCGCATTAAAATCCCAGGGGATTTCCGCTGTGGCCTCATTCTCCAATTACGATTTGCTCATGGGCAACGAAGTAGGCGGTATCGGTTCCACCTTCGGGCTTGGCATCATTATCGGCGGCATTTACCTGATGCTCAGAGGTTATGCCCGTTGGGAAATTGTGGTCTCCTTTGTTGCCGGAATTCTGATTACCGCAACAATCTTTTATGTACTGCACCCTGACACATATGCGCCGCCTCTGTTTCACCTGCTTGCCGGCTACACCCTTTTCGGTGCCTTCTTTCTGGCTGTGGAAAATTCATCATCTCCGGTGAATCGCATCCCCATGCTGATTTACGGATTTTTAGGTGGATTCATGATTATTTTAGTCCGCAATATCGGTATCTATCCGGACGGAACTGTCCTGTCCATTCTGTTGATCAATCTTATCAATCCGCTGATTGATGTGATAAAACCCAAAGCCCTTGGAAAGGGGGTACCCAATGCGTGAGATGCTAAGTATGATTGTGGTACTGACCGTTCTCACGGCAGTATCCGGCGGGCTTCTGGCAGCAGTTGAAAAGTCAACCAAGCCCCAGATTGAAGAGCAGGTTCTGAAATTTCAGAAGGCACCGGCCATCAAAGAAATTTTTCCGGAGGTTACCAACAATCCGATTCAGGAGCGCTTTGATGTAACTGCTGACGATACCACGCTTCAGGTGTTTCCCGGCGTTCTTGCCGATGGCCAGAAAGCTGTGGCATTTGAAGCCAAAGGCACTGGTTTTGGCGGCCCTGTCGGCCTGATGGTCGGCATCAATCTTGATACCGATGAAATTATCGCCGTGCGCGTTACAACCCATTCGGAAACGCCCGGCATCGGTTCCAGAGCCAAGGATGACTTGTCCTTTGTTTCACAGTTTACCGGCTTGAATATGTCCGCCAATTTCGGCCTCAAAAAAGGCGGCGGCGAGATAGATGCCATGTCCGGTGCAACGGTCACGTCAGGCGGTGTCAGCCAGGCTGCACTTGCTGCCCAAGCGCTGTACAAGAAACTGAAACCTGAAATCGTTAAACAGATCGCTAACTAAGATCGTTCAGGAGAAATAATTATGGCACAATCCCTGGTAAAAGAATTTACAAAAGGTCTGTGGGCGGAGATCCCTCCGTTCCGGCTGGTTCTTGGGCTCTGTCCCACCCTTGCCGTAACCAAGACCGTAGAAAATGGTATAGGTATGGGCGTGGCCACCACCTTTGTTCTGGTGTTCTCCAACATACTGATATCCATGCTGAGAAATATAATTCCCTCAAAGGTCAGAATCGCCTGCTACATCGTAATCATCGCCACATTTGTTACCATTGTGGAGTTTATGATGCAGGCATATACCTACGAGCTGTTCCTGAAACTGGGTATTTTCATCCCCTTGATCGTTGTAAACTGTATTGTTCTGGGCCGGGCAGAAGCCTTTGCCGGTAAGAATACAATGATTCCCTCGGCGGCTGACGGACTGGGTATGGGTATCGGGTTTACCATGTCCCTGGCATCGCTTGGCGCCGTGCGCGAGCTGATTGGTGCCGGAACCTTGACGGTTTGGGGTGGTTCTCCCATTTTTACGATAGGTCATGGCTATGTTCCCTTCCATTTCATGATTGAAGCGCCGGGCGCATTTATCGGTCTGGGCCTGATGCTCTGTTTGATGAACCTCATCGGGCAAAAATAAGGAAAGGAGATTTATAACATGGGTGATTTATTTGTACTGGCAATCAGCTGTATTTTCATCAACAATATTCTCCTTGCCCAATTCCTAGGCAACTGCCCTTTTCTTGGTACCTCCAAGAAAATGGAAACCGCCCTGGGCATGGGTATGGCTGTTGTATTCGTTCTGGTTATGGCAGGCATGATAACCTGGATCGTTGACGCGTACCTGCTTAAAGCTCTGAATGTTGAATTCCTTCGCACCGTGTCCTTCATTCTGGTTATTGCCGCTCTGGTTCAGTTTGTGGAAATGTTTTTGAAAAAGAGTATCCCCGGACTCTATGCAGGCCTGGGCATCTTTCTTCCGCTGATTACAACCAACTGTGCTGTTATGGGTGTGTGTCTGATCAACATCAAGGAAGAATACACCTTTATTGAGGCGTTGGTATCCTCTTTTGCCTATGCTGTAGGCTTTGGCCTTGCTTTGGTACTGTTTGCAGGCGTCCGGGAACGGGTCATTCTGGCCAGAGTGCCCAAAGCTTTGCAGGATACCTCCATCGGTCTTGTGACTGCGGGTCTGATCGCACTGATCTTTACCGTCTTCAGAGGCATGGTTTAGTTTAACACAAAATATAATATAAGGTGATTCTATGATTCCAGCTATACTGCTAATGCTGGGCATTGGCGCAACATGCGGCATTGTGCTCAGTCTTGCTTCCAAAGTCTTTTATGTGTATGAAGACCCCAGAATCGCACAGGTAGAGAACAATCTTGCAGGCGCCAACTGCGGCGGCTGCGGATATGCGGGTTGTTCTGCAGCAGCAGAGGCCATTGTTTCAGGCAAGGAACCCCCGACACTTTGTATCGTCAACTCCAAGGACGGTGTGCAAGCGGTTTCTAAGATCATGGGTGTTGATGCGGGTGCGGCGGAAGCCCCTCTGTCTTACAACATGTGTGAGGGCGGAAACCGGGCTGCCGACAAATACCACTACATGGGTGTAACTTCCTGCAAGGCCATGTCTTCTATTTATGGCGGACACAGGGTTTGTACGGTGGGTTGCATCGGTCTTGGTGACTGTGTCAAGGCGTGTGCCTTCGGCGCCCTTGAAATGGGTCCCAACGGACATCCCGTGGTAGATGACGACAAATGCGTGGGTTGCGGTGCATGCCAGAAAGCTTGCCCCAAAGATATTATTGAAGTTAAAACCCTGACTGAAAAATTGATGAAATTCAACCAGCAGCATGATCCCTTGGCACCCTGTGCCCAGACATGCCCTGCTGAAATCAATATTCCCAGATATATCAGTCAGCTTAAAGCCGGCAAATATGCCGAAGCGGTCCAGACCATTCGCATGCGCAATCCGTTGCCCCTTGCCTGTGGTCGTGTTTGCCCCCATCCTTGTGAAAGCGAGTGCAGAAGGGGTATAGAAGATGAACCGGTATCCATCAATCAGCTTAAACGTTTTGTGGCCGATTATGAGATGAATTCCGGAAATAAGATCCCCATCCCATGTGCCCCGGAAAACGGCATGAAAGTGGCTGTTATCGGCGGTGGCCCCGGCGGTCTGTCCGCAGCATATTTTCTGCGCCGCATCGGTTACAAGGTCAGCATTTTTGAAGCCATGCCCAAATTGGGTGGTATGCTGCGCTATGGTATTCCCGAATATCGTCTGCCCAAGAAAATACTGGATTGGGAAATTCAGACCATTCTTGATCTTGGAATCAACGCATTCAACCATCTTCGGTTCGGTACCGATTTCGGCTTGGGTTCACTTATGGCCGGCGGCTATAATGCGGTATGTCTTACCGTTGGTGCCTGGAAAGATTACTCTTTGGGCATTGAAGGAGAAGATCTTCCCGGTTGCTTTACAGGTATTGATTTTCTCCAGCGCATGTCCTCTGGTCAAAAAGTAAAATTAGGCAAGACTGCAGCCATTGTCGGCGGTGGTAATACGGCTGTCGACTGTGCCAGAACACTGCTTCGCTGCGGCCTTGAAAAGGTATACATGGTATATCGTCGTACCAGAAAAGAGATGCCCGCCAATGAAGTTGAAATTGTGGCGTCTGAAGAGGAAGGCATTGAATTTGTTTTCCTGGCGGCACCCACACGGGTTATTGCCGGCGAAGACGGCAAATGCAAGCATCTTGAATACCTTAAAATGGAACTGGGCGAACCTGACAAATCAGGACGTCGCCGTCCCGTACCCATTGAAGGTTCCGAAACCAAACTGGATGTTGAAATGGTTATTTCTGCCATTGGTCAGTCCCCTGATGCATCTTTTAAAGAACAGGATCCCCATCGCAGAATGACGGAACTTGAACTGACCCGCTGGAACACCATTGATAACGATCCCACAACCCTGCAGTCTTCCGTGCCTTATATATTCACCGCTGGTGACTCGGCAACCGGACCTGCCCTTGTGGTTGACGCTATTGGTTCCGGACGACGTGCGGCAAGATCCATCGACCTGTTCCTCAAAGGCGAACCTGTTGAGCCGCCCAAGGATTCTCTGCAGCAAAAACGTATCCACGAATCCATTTTTAAATCCGTGGAAGGCATCACGCCTACGCCAAGAGCCAAGATGCCTGAACTTCCTGTAAGCGAACGTCTTGATTCGTTTATTGAAGTTGACCAGGTACTTGACGAAGAAGAAGCACACAGAGAAGCAAACCGGTGCCTGAACTGCTGCCGAATCTGTTACAATCCTGATACACCATTTCCCATTGCCAAGTAATCCGGCATTAAGGAAAAGATGAACATACGGGTCTGCCCGCTTTCGCGGCAGGCCCGTTTTAATTTCAACACAGAGTGATTAACACCTGATTGAAAGAGCCAAAGAATATAATTAAACATCGAAAACCGGAGCCTTCTTCCCCAAAATCCATGGGAAAATCTCACGAAAAGATCAAAAGAACGGTTTTGATTTCAGCCATCTTCTGCCTGGGCATTGGTACGTTCATTGGTGCCCCGGTGCTCTGGATGACTGTTTTCATAAAAGCATCTTCTTCCTCTCTGTCAAAACCGGTTACGTTTACTGTATCTTCGGGCCAGCACTTCACCACCATCGCCCAAAACCTTCAAGACCAGGGACTCATTTCAAACCTCATCGCCTTTAAAATTTATGTCCGGATCAAAAAGGCCGGGACTCAAATTAAAGCCGGGGAGTACGAAATGAACACCGGCATGAGCCCGAAAACCGTCTTGGATCTTTTAACCTCGGGGAAGAACAAGCTTTACCGGCTAACCATTCCCGAAGGGCTGAACATGGAAGAAATTGCGATGCTGGTTGAACAGGCAGGTCTGTGTTCCAGCAATGATTTTTTAAATTTATGCAACGATATAAAATTCATCAATGCGTTGAAAATACCGGGCATGACATTAGAAGGCTATCTGTTCCCGGATACCTATTTTTTCTCCAAAGAGACGGATTGCAAAACCTTGATCACAAAAATGGTGTCCACCTTCAACAAAACATTCAATAACAAGTGGAAAGCCCGGGCCAAAGAAATGAACTTAACTGTTCATGAGGTTGTAACCCTTGCCTCAATCATTGAAAAGGAGACGGGGAACGCAACGGAGCGGCCTATCATTTCATCGGTATTCCATAACCGGTTAAAGCGCAATATGCGATTAGAAAGTGATCCCACGGTAATTTACGGGGTTTCGGATTATGATGGCAGGATCAGATCTAAACATTTAAGGCGTGTAACCCCCTATAACACCTATCAAATAAACGGCTTGCCGGCAGGCCCCATCGCCAATCCGGGGGCCCTGTCCCTTAAGGCGGCATTGTACCCTGCTCACACAAATTACCTTTTCTTTGTATCAAAAAACGATACCACGCATCAATTTTCAACCAATCTGAGAGATCACAACAAGGCCGTAAAAAAATACCAACTCAACTAGCGTCTCTTAATCATCAAATCGTTTAAGGTAAACGAGCACGGCCCCACCGAATTTTGATTTTTTAGCGTCCTCCCATTTATAGGATAGAACTATATTTTCATGTTTCATCGCCTTGATCAAATCCTCCACCACATGGGGAAGTACGGGGCCGTCTTCGGAATGTAGCCCTTTGCCCACGATAATGCGCAGGGTAAAAAATCCCTGGGCATGGGCACTTGAAATAAAAGAGCGTGCCTTGACCTGGGCCCCGACGGCGGTGAATCCGTGAAGATCAAGGGTTGATTCAGGCGGAGGGTATCGCTTTAGCCGACGTTTCAAGGGCATGGGCTTAGGGACTTTACGGGACCCTCGTTTTTCCTTCAAAGAGGCTTCAAGTAGGGTTGAAAAGTCTTCTTCGGGTTCAATGGGAGAAGCATCCGGCTCGGCTACAGAATTATCGGATAACTTATCTGATTCGATATTTTTTTCCATCCATGTTTCATAATCATCAAGCCAGGGAAGGCCGTGTTTGTTTAATTTTTTTGGGGGGTCAACAAGCAGGTCTGACTTTTCCTGATTTTCTTTTAAATGCCTTTCGCCATCAATTAAAAACGCATCTAGAAAATCTTTGTCCGAAGTAAGTTTTGGCAGATCCGTTTTGCCGTGTAATTTTTGTCTATTTTTCCTGGTATTTATCTTTTTCATAAACGCTATATTACTTGAAAAACAGGGGGTTTTCAAGGTTCTGCCTTTGTTTGTCATATTTGACTTTAATACACCTTCCTGCTATTGTCCCTTCATGAATATTGGCGACATTGTTGAATATATAGACCAGCAAAAAATTATATCTGCGGTTATTTTAAGTGAGGCAAAAGGAAAGCTTCGGTTGCTCAATGAGAACAGCCGGGAAGTTATCTTTTCCGAGAAACGGCTTGCCCATGTTTCACAGACCCGACTGGACACCACATGCTCCAAAGCCACCCTTGTCTCCTACCTCAAAGAGGTGGCAGAAACCCGCAAAAAGCTGTCAGAGTCTATAGATATCCAAGGCTTATGGGAAATTCTCCATGATGATCCCCAGGAAATTGATATTTCCGCCATGACGTTGTTCTGTTTTGATCCGCCGTTGACCCCGGACCACGAAGCAGCCGTTATCCGGGCGTTTTTTAACGACCGCCTCTATTTCAAATTTAATAAAGTTATTTTTTGTCCGTTCACACACGCCCAGGTGGAGTCAAAAAAACGACAGATCAGGGAAGAAGAAAAACGGGAAGAAATAGTCAATAAAGGCGCAGCCTGGCTTGCGAAGCTTCGGGACCGCGAGAGCGTCAGTGGCGAGCAGGACCCGGCTGTGATAGAGATTTTAAAAGACTATTATGTCTTCGGCAATGATTCTCAAAAAGCCTTTGTGGCAAAAAAAATCATTAAAAAAGCGGGATTAAATTCCCCAGACAGCTTATTTGACCTTTTTGTAAAGGCCGGCATCTGGGATGAGGATGAAAACCTGGATCTGGTCTCCTTGCAGATTCCCACTTTATTTTCACCCAAAGTGAACAAAGCTGCCGAATATCTGTGCAAAACCACTCCACTGGTATTTGATGATCCCAAGCGCAAGGATCTGACGGATCTGCCCTTAATTACTATTGACGGTCAGTCCACCCAGGATTATGACGACGCCATCAGTCTGGAAACTACGGAAAACGGTTATAGGCTTGGTATCCATATTATTGATGTCGGGGCATGCATCCGCAAGGAAGACACCATTGATATCGCGGCAAGAGAACGCGCCTCTTCCATTTACATGCCCGATGACAAACTGCCCATGATTCCGCCCAGTCTGTCCGAAGATTTGTGCAGTCTCAAGGAAGGGCAGTTGCGGCCGGGAGTTTCGACCCTCGTTCAGATGAACCGTTTTTTTGAAGTCCAGGACTATAAAATTGTGCCGTCGGTGATCAAGGTACACCAGCAAATGAGCTATACCGAAGCCAATATTGTAAACGGTAAAAACGACCCCATCACCACCCTTTACAAAATGGCAACGGTCCTGCGGGAAAAACGCCTCAAGTCCGGGGCCATCCAGATCACCCTGCCCGAGGTCAATGTGTGGCTGGATGAAAATAAAAATATCCACTACACCAAGGTGGACCGGGAAAATCCCTCCCGGATGCTGGTCTCGGAGATGATGATTCTGGCCAACTCCCTGATGGCTGAATTCTTAAAAAACAATGACATGCCCGGCGTGTTCCGCTCCCAGGCCCAGCCCAAGCAGCGTATTTTCAAGGGAATTGAAACAGAACTAATGCCCAATTTCCTCCAGCGCAAACAATTGAGCCGTGCAGTGATCACCACCCATGCCGAACCCCATGCAGGGTTAGGCGTTCCGGCCTATGTGACGGCCACCTCCCCCATCAGGCGTTACCATGATCTGCTGACCCAGCGCCAGATCAAGTCCATACTGGGTGTCGGCAAACCTTACTCCGCCAAAGAGCTTGAAGATATCCTTGCGTCCATTTCCGTGGCGGTATCCAATACAGGCCGAATCCAGGCCGCCCGTAAACGCTACTGGCTGATCAAATACCTGCAGGATTTAAGGGGTGAAAATTTTGAAGGATTGGTGCTTGACTCGTACAGGGACCACTACAACGTTCTGCTTAAGGAATTCATGCTTGAATCCCGACTGCCGACATCCGGGCTTAAACTCAAACCCGGCAACCAGATTCAGGTGACGATCCAGCATGCTGATGCGCGTCGGGGTCAGTTGACGCTTTTCGCCGTCTGAGACTTTATCTCATCAACCTAAAGTGCGCAGCACTCTAAACTCTGTGCTCTCTGTGTCCTCTGTGGTTTAAAAAAACCGCGGGCAACGCCCGCAAAATACCACCAAACCAAACGGTTTGATAAAAAAACATTCACTCCCTTCGGGAGTTCGTTTTTTAAACCAGTAGAGTAGAGGAAGGGGTGCTATTGCACCCGCTTCCCCCCTCGTCAAACCGGACATGCAGATTTCCCGCATCCGGCTTTCTCTTAGAATTCACCTTTGGCACACGGACATACAGCCATTGACCCTATGTCATAAAGTCACCAGACCTAAGCGCTTGAGGTGTCGGTAGTAACTAACACCTTCCGGTGGTTTATATGGCCGTTGGCTTCTTCGATGTAAATGCCTGATTAGACGTTGCATTACATAGCTGTTCACTTGTCTAAATGCTTTGCGTGGATATCCCAACCTAAAATAATTTGACCATCCTATCAGATGCCTGTTTATCTGCATTATCAACCTGGGTAAAGGAACATGGCTGTGCTTTTTATTCACCAAAGCCCTTATCTTTTCTCGTTCTGCTTTAAGGGCCTTCTTTGAGGCGCAAGGATTCAGATACGTTTGAGCCCTTCCATGTAAATCTTTGTCATATCTGAATGTGTACCCCAGAAAATCAAAGCTTTCACCAAGGACATCAAGGTTCACAACCTTTGTCTTATCTTGATTCAATTTCAAACCAAGCCAGGACTCAATTTTATTCTCTGTAAATTCCCGCATTTTCCGGCCTTGATACCTCGCCATTATGACAAAATCATCGGCGTATCGAACAATCCGGGCATTTGCCCATTGAAATGGACCGTTTATCCCGTGAAAGACCTTGTCAAACCAATGAAGATATATATTGGCCAAAAGAGGCGAAATCACACCTCCCTGGGGAGTGCCGGTAGATCTTCGACTAATTTTTCCGCCACCGTGCCCCTTGGGCTCAACCACAGGTGCTTTTAACCACATCCGAATCAGTTTGAGGACTGATCGATCTGTTATCCTCATCTGTAGGCATTTCATCAACTTCTCATGTGGAATTGTATCAAAATACGCCGACAAATCTGCGTCGTATACGGCCTTTCGCCCTTGTTGCAGATTCTTGTGCACCTCTTTAAGGGCATCATGGGCTGATTTACCAGGACGGAATCCATATGAGCAATCCAGAAAATCTGCCTCGAATATAGGTTCGAGGATCAACAGGGCCGCCATTTGTGAGACCCTATCTCGAATAGTCGGTATACCCAATGGTCGCTGTCTGCCATCCGGTTTCGGAATATATACCCTACGCACGGCTTCCGGTTTGTAGGTCTTGGTTTTCAGTGCTTCATGGATAGAGTCGACAAAACCGTTTGACCCTTCAGGACTATTCTCAATATCCTGGAATGTCATTCCGTCTACTCCAGCTGCGCCCCCTTTTGCCCTACAGATTGCATAAGCACAGGTAATTACATCTTTGCGAAAGATACGATCATACAAAACATAGAATCGAAATTTTGGCTCATCCTTCGCCTTTCGGTAAAGATTCTGTCTCAAGGAGGAGAGTTTCTCCGGTATTTTGACGCCTTTAAGCCCGGCATGATCCCAGTCTTTCTCAGACTCCCAAAATTCCAGTTGTTCCGTAACGGGACGATTGTCCAAGCGGCTTTCCCCCTCTCTTACTTCATCATATCTAAGATAAGGCCCCTTTGCTCCACAGGCATTACCCTGTTTCCTCACTACTATGGGCCTATCCGACTCCCATCCTGACGAGCCATGCAGTTATTGATTCCTACATTGCCGTGAATCTATCTGCCTGGATGGGTATCCCAGGTTCCTCGACTATTCTTTCGCTACGCGCTGTCCGCTATTACCCCGGCAGGCTGGACAGATGCCTTTGCTGATTTCTTCTCTATCCATGCTGGCTTCACCATCTCCGGAAGGCTGGCCGCCTGCAAATTTGTGTAACGAGGCCGAAACCGGTTCACCCGTTTGGATTACGGCTCGCAGCTTTGCTGCCTGGTCTTGCTCCCCGTGCTTTGTTACCTCCACACGACAGACCGCAGCTACATGTATAATCAGCAATTTACATGATAACCTCCTTGCAGGTTATTAGAATAGCCAGGCTTATCCTGGCGCACCAGAGAGCACAGAGGTTTGGCTTTCGCCAAACTACACAGAGAATGACGCCGTGATGAAAATTGCAGTCGGTAAGGTTTATACATTTTATTTTCGTTATTGTTCAACAATCCACAAGAATCAATTTTATAGAACAACTTTTTGAATAAGAATAGGGACGATCACAAACCAGGTGCCAGAGGTTTTCAGGAAAGTTTCTAATATAAAAAATTGATTCTTGCGTTTCTTTGTCCGGGGAGGTTAATCTCCAATTAAATTTATGCTCGACGTTTCAAGGTAGGCACAATATGTGGTGGTCGGATGATTTCCAGAAAAGCGTTCAATCATACCATAAATGCTCGCCTTGGAATTCCTTTTTTGCATCATGAATACCGCCCGAATATTTCAGTGTCCAAAGAATATCGGCTGATACAAGAACGATTAACCGCCGACAAATCAATTTACAATGTACTTTTCCCTGAATATTCTTTATAGGTGGCGACTATACTGATATACGATTAGATATCAGATTGCTCAAGATGACTGGACAACCGGAGAATAACTCGTTAAATACTAAAATCAAATGATTACTAAAGAAGAAGCAATTGAATTGATAAGAGCTGATCTTGATGAAGAGATGGATGTGGTTGCAGACTCGATCATTGAAAGGGATTACGGGTGGGTTATTTTTTCGCAGACTAAGAAATATATTGAAACTCGTAATACCCTATATATGACTGTTGGTTCCGGCGGTGTTCTCGTTGAAAAAGCGACAGGCAGAAAAATACGATTTGGATCGGCATACTCAACAGAACGAAGCCTTGAGGTTTATGAAAAAGGTTATTTTGAGCATAACAGCTGGGATATTGTAGTTACTCGTGTATACGACATCCAAAAAACGGTAGAGATTCTCAGAAAGCTTGGGATTTCATATGTGAAGCCCGAAGAAGTCCACGGGACAGTTTGGGAAATACCTAAGGAATACACATTCAAACAATTTAAATCCAAGTTATCTAGGCTTCCTGTCCGTTTTAATATTGGGAGCGCATATTTCAAATTTGATGTATTGGAGTCGCTAAAAAACCAAAAAGAATTTACATATTTCATAGAGGGCAATCAAAGTTTCGTGAATGACATTTAACAACGTGCTAAAACATCAACCGCTTCGTGGCTTGAAACTTCGTTCCGGCGCTTTGCGCCACCACTACAGCCTTTTAGCGCGGCGTTATAAGGAATAGAAGACCGAACAATCTGTCTATTATCCATCGCTTTTGAATAAAATCGAACACCACAAAATATTGTGTCAGATAGGCTCCGATCCTACAGCCTGGAAAAAAACAATAACATATTAAATTGATTTTTCGAGAATTCCAGAGGGTAAAGGGTCACTTTTATACAAATCCTGCGTTTCTGCATACATCTGAGCAACTTTAAAAAAATATTTGCGTTCTTTTTTATCTTCGATTAATGCCTGTAGCTGACATTTTTGCTCAAAAGACTCTTGTTCTCTCAACAACTTTAAATGTGCTTCATTAAGTTTTTTATCATCATCGTTATCTTTATTATTAGTTTTCGTAAAAAAACTGTTTTTCGAGCGACCCCAAAATTCAGAATCATTGTTCGTTGGCCATGAATCTCCCCGATATTGCTCCAATGACTCACCCACAGTTAATATTACCGAAGTATCCCGGGGGGCATATGAAGAGCACAAATCTCTTTGCAAAAGTGAGAATACTCTCTCACGGTATTGTGGATCCTCTTTCATTTTTTCAAATGCCTTATCAGAAATATTGACGGCAGCATTTTTAACAGTACTATGAAATTGTATTTTTTCAAGGTCTTGATAAAATTCTTTTTTGAATATGGTCATTTCTTCTTCTGAAGTTAATTTTGTTGTTTGTGACGCCTCATCGGTTTTAACAGCATTTTTTAAGTTTGCGGATGTTACTGCGGTTTTTTTTGTATTCTTTGAATAGGCAGATGTATCGATCCTACTGCTAAGCCCTAAAATGGTCATATCCCCTCCTTTTTCTGTTTTGAAATATTATGCCCATAACAAATCTGAGCAAAAGATATGCCAGGCAAAAAAAGATATAATAACAGAGAGTTAAATGAAATGTGCGTATGCGGATAGGAAATTTTTTCCACTTTCCAAAGGTCTTCAAAGATAAGTATAGGAATTTGAAAGAACTATAGATAGTTGGATAAATCGATCAAATCCTTTGTTGTTGTTCAATAGGGAATATTTGATAGTATGATAAGAGCACTCGGAAGGAGATCAGAATGTTAGTGCAGAATAAAAACATGCTGACCGACAAGTCGCAGATGTCTGCGTTAAAATTCTCTGATTCTCATAAATTTTGAGCAATCGAGAACCCCACAATTTGTCTATAAGTCCTGGTTTTTCCCAAAAACGACCGACCGCTATATGTTGTGTCTGCTTTGAAAAGCCAAAAATCAATTTTATAGAACATTGAATTGAATATGGTGGATCGTTTGGGCGAAAAGGCTTGATACTTATATTTCTGCTTTTTGATTTACCACGAAGGGCTTGAAGAGCACGAAGAATATTCTTTGGAAATCAATCTTCATGCCCTTCAAGATTTTTATTTTAAAAGCGACTATCTTTTAGTGCTTAAAACTACGCTGTCCTGTGTAAACCATGCTGGCACCGTATTCATTGCAGGCCTCAATGGACTGGTAATCGTTCATGGAGCCGCCGGGCTGGATAACGGCTTTAACGCCCTGGCGCAGCCCGACATCGATGCCGTCCCTGAACGGAAAAAAGGCATCGGAAATCATGGAAGAGCCAATCAGTCCGCCTTTTTCCTTGGCCACATCCGCTTCAATCTCGGCTTTTTTATCCTCATCGGTCATGTTGGCAAAGGGGGTATTGTAGCGTTCGAAGCAGTACCGGTCGCACAGCTTACGATAGGCCTTATCAACGGCGATTTCCGCAACACCCACCCGGTCCTGTTCGCCGGTACCGATACCTACGGTGCAGTTGTCTTTTACATAGATTACGGAGTTGGAGGTAATCCCGGACTCCACGAGCCAGCCGAAAAGCAGATCTTCGTATTCCTGGTCCGTGGGTGCCCGGTCTACTTTATAGGTTGTTCCCTTATATTCTGTGGACGCAACAAACAAATCTTCTTTTTTAAGTGTGGTGGGTACAAAGGACCACTGGGCCACAATGCCGCCGTCCATCAGGCTTTTAAAATCCACCACCCGCTCACCGATAAAGGACTGCAGTTTGTCCATGGCGTTGATCCGGATCACACGTAAATTTTTGCGGCGGCCCAGAATCTCGATGACCCCATCCTCAAACTCCGGGGCCACAACTACTTCGGCATACTGATCGGCAATGCCCTCAGCAGTTGCCTTGTCCACCGCTTTGTTCAGGGCAATACATCCGCCAAAGGCCGCGATGCGGTCTGCCATATAGGCTTTGGCATAGGCCTGTTCCAGGCTGTCGGCCCGGGCAGCCCCGCAGGGGTTGTTGTGCTTGACAATGACGGCACAGGGGGTATCTGTAAAATAGCGCAAAATATTCAGTGAATTGTCTGCATCGGTCAGATTGGTTTTACCCGGGTGCTTGCCGGATTGCAGCAGTTCAATATCGGAGACAAGGTGTTTGCCCGGTACAATGGTTTTTGCATCCCCCAGGGCCAGATTTCCATTAACCAGCCGGTATAATGCAGCTTCCTGGCCCGGATTCTCCCCGTAGCGAAGCCCTTTTTCAACCCCGTCAATAACCCAGGATGCCTTTTCATAAAACAGGGTCTGCCGGCTGTCACCATTCACAAATGAAATTTCCATGGACGGGGTGAAATGGTCATCCATGATGGTTTTGTACATTTTTTTAAGATCTTTACTCATAACTACTCCCCTGTTTTATAACACGATTGAACATCTTCATCTGAAAGCCCTGCCATATAATCGGCAATGGCCCTGTCGTACTGTGCGGTATGCTCAAAGGCCTTTGAGGCAAGCGCATATCGGTCTTTGAGCCCCAATGCCCCGTCCTGTTTTTTAAGGACGGAGACAATATCGTCATAGGAGTTGGGATCCACCACGGACGCCACCCTAATAAAATTTTTGGCCGCGGCACGGATCATGGTCGGTCCGCCGATATCAATATTGCCCCGGGCATTTTCTGGTGTGGCGTTTTCCTGGGCAATGGTCTGGGCAAATGGGTAGAGATTGACCACAACCATATCAATGCCCACGCCATGGGTGCGTTCCAGGTCATTCTGGTGGGCCGGATTATAGGTTTCAGTCAAAAGGCCCAGATAAATCTTGAAATCCAGGGTTTTGACAAGGCCACCCTGGGTTTCGGGCTGACCGGTATAATCAGAGACCTGTTTGAGATTATCTTCGGCATCAGGGCCAAGCATATCTCTTATTTTGGAATAGGTTCCGCCGGTGGACAAAATGGTCAGGTCCGGATTAATCTCAAGCAGCTGGGGAATAAATGTTTCCAACCCGCTTTTATCGGATACGCTGACCAGAATGGTCTTTATTTTCACAAGATCATCAATTCTTTCTACCACGTTTTTCGTCATGGTTTTTCCTTATTTATAATAGATTGGTGCTATGTATTTTAAATTCAGGGATGCATTTACCCTATTCTTATAGGTGAAGTCAAGTTGGTGTTTGGAGCAAAAGCCACCCACCTGCGGCGTTGCTGCACAAATCTAAAATCCTCACGTACTACTCACGTACTAATCCTCACGTACTATAAGTACGCTCCGGTTTTAGCTTTGTTTGCGCCTTGCATCTGGGCGACTTTTGCTCCAAACACAGCGATTTCTTCCTATACATGTTGAAACATTCTAATTTCAAAGAATCATACGTCCGAGAGACTGAACAAGAGCTCGGGTTTTATCCATATGCTCGGGGGGAATCATAAGTGCCGGAATTTTTAGATTTTGAGCCGTGCCCCCAATGTTGCCTTGTTCCGGTACCCCGTTATCCCCTGCGGCATTATTTTGCGCATGTTCCAGTAAATCAAGGAAGCTGCCGTATTCACCGCCGGCATCCAGATGCTCCACAAACTGCATGAAAACCGTTGTTATGGTTAAGGCAAGATCAGGCAGATCACCCTGCCCTGTTTGTTTGCAAGGGGTTGTGGACATCATTACCCGGCAACCTAATGGCCGAACAGGATAGATGGTGCACATGCCGTCTTCAAGCAGCGGACAGGTTCCCCAGGTGGGATCGTTCTCTTCCTCATCCGTATCCCGGCCCTCCATGCAGGCCAGGGCAAATCCATTGGTGGTCTGGGAAGGCCGAAATCGTCTGGTTTCTCGGGCCCGGGACAACCTCACACGGATATCGCCCAGCGCGTCGGCATCAAGTCGGTCCTGGATGAAGGCCACTTCAAGGCCGGTTGCGGTGACATTACAGGTGCAGCAGTCCGCACACTGTTTTGCGCAGGCGAACGGAAACCCAGCCATGGCCGTGTCAAACAGGGTGTAAATCTTTTCAAGAGTGTCCAGAGCGTTATTAAGTGTCACATTACATATCATTGTTCTAACCAACTAATTCCATTTAGACAAAATAGTTGCCCCTCCCATATCATCGGAGTATAGTCGCGTCAACGAAGATGATTGAAATTCAAACCAAACAGGTAAGAAAAGGAGAGTGCAAAAATGAACGCGTTGTTAATCATGATCCTATCCTTTGCGGGGTATCTTATCATGTACAATCTTTACGGTCGATACATCGGCAAAAAAATATTCAACCTGACCCATGAGGCAGGCGTTCCTGCGGTGGAGATGGAAGACGGTGTGGATTACGTGCCCACTAAAAAAGAGGTTATTTTCGGGCATCACTTTACGTCCATTGCCGGAACCGGGCCCATTGTAGGCCCGGCCGTTGCCATTATCTGGGGCTGGGTACCGGCCCTGGTCTGGGTAATTGTGGGCAGTATTTTCATGGGTGCGGTGCACGACTTTGGCGCGTTGATTATCTCCATGAGGAACCAGGGTAAATCCATTGCCGATTATACGGCCAAATATGTCAATAACCGGACCCGGTTCTTCTTCTTTCTAATTGTTTTTCTTGAATTGTGGATCGTTATTGCGGTGTTCGGTCTTGTCATTGCCATCGTATTCAGCATGTATCCCCAATCGGTATTCCCGGTATGGTGTGAAGTTGTGATTGCCGTTCTGCTGGGCCATGCGGTTTACAAACAGGGCAAAAGCATTATGACATGGTCCATCATTGCGGTTGTTGCCATGTATGTCACCGTTGCCATGGGCATCTATCTGCCCTTTAAAATGCCGGAAATTGCAGGTATTCCCGCCACGGGTATCTGGAGTATCATTCTGCTGATCTACGCTTTTATCGCATCGGTTCTTCCGGTAACCACATTGCTGCAGCCCCGGGACTTTATCAACTCCCACCAGCTTTTGATCGCCATGGCCCTTTTGATTGCGGGCGTTTTTGCCGCTGCGTTTGGCGGAAACCTTGAAATTGTGGCCCCGGCGGTTCAGATGACCCCGGAAAAGGCGCCCCCCATGTGGCCCTTTCTTTTCATCACCATCGCCTGCGGTGCCATCTCAGGTTTTCACTCCCTGGTCTCCTCCGGCACCTCGGCCAAGCAGGTCCGGTATGAAACCGACTCTTTGTTTGTGGGGTATGGTTCCATGCTTTTGGAAGGCGCCCTTGCCGTTCTGGTCATTATATCCGTGGCCGCCGGTATCGGCATGGGCTATCCCACCAAGGACGGGCAGATACTGACCGGTGTGGCGGCCTGGACCACCCACTATTCGTCCTGGGCCGCCGCAGCAGGACTTGGCTCAAAAATCAGTGCCTTTGTGGACGGTTCCGCCAATATGATCTCGACCTTAGGCATTCCCACCAGCCTTTGCGTTGCTGTCATGGGCGTGTTTGTGGCGTCATTTGCCGGCACCACCCTGGATACGGCCACCCGTATCCAGCGCTACATTATTTCAGAGTTGTTTTCCAATCTGAAACTTGATTTTCTCACGGGAAAATATGTTGCCACCTTCCTGGCTGTTGCCACAGCCTTAGGCCTGGCCTTTGCCACGGGTGCAGGCGGCAAAGGCGCCCTGAAACTGTGGCCCATGTTTGGTGCGGTGAATCAGACCCTTGCCGGACTTGCCCTGATCATCATCGCAGCCTATCTGAAAACAAAAGGCGGTATCAAATGGCTTGTGGCCGGTATCCCTGCCATTGCCATGATGGTGCTCACCATCTGGGCGCTTGTCTTGAATCAGACCGAATTCGGGGCCAAGCACAATTTACTGCTCCAGGCGGTCAACGGCATCAGTTTGATCCTGGCCGTCTGGATTTTCATTGAAGGCCTGATCAAAATTGCAACGATGAAACCCGATTTAAACAATTAGAGGTGATTACATATAATAGTTGCCCAGAGGCAAGGCCTTGTCTGGGCAACTTTCGCCCTAAACAATAGATGCATTTTGCCATGGCTGCCCATTTAAAACTGATATCTTCCCTTAAGCGTCTTTACTGGCTGATGACAGGCCCGGCCCTCATCATTTTCGCCTGCCTTTTTATGGTCAGCCATTGGGGTGGTCAGGTCGACGAATCCGCCATCCGGCATTTACCCGGCATCTGGCATGGGATTCTTTTTACGGGCGCTGCCGTTACGGCCATTGCAGGACCGTTGATGATGCGCATCACATTTTCCCATACGGTCAGGCAGGAGACCTGTGTACAGATTCAACCGTTTTTAACTTTTCAGCGCCGCTTGATTGTTCTTTCCGGCATTACCCCGTATCTGGGACTTTTCGCCGTATGGGGCGGACTTTCGCAATTTCATGCCGGAGGCATTATTCTCATGGCACTTTACGGGGTTTACTATTACTTCCCGTCTGAAAAACGAATCGACCATGACATCAAGGTGTTCAGGGTGGCACTGCATGAATAAAGCTTGGCTGGAAAAAATAAAAAACGCCGTGGTCAATGCCTGGAAAACAGCAGATGAAGTGGCTCGGCACAAGGCGGTTGACCATTTAGAGGATGAAGTTGAAGAGATGGAATATATTTTTGCAGTGCTCTGCCAGGGGGCCTTCATCGGCATGCCTGCACCGCCGGAACGTATCAGTCTGGATCTTTTACCGGAGATGGAAAAGGAGCTGATCCTTTTAATGGAACGGGTGCAGACGACCCATGAACCGTTATCAAGACTTTTTTCCACATTTGATATCTGATGAAAACCGAACCTGACGTTCTTTTTTTTCTGGGAAAAGGCGGCACCGGCAAGTCCACATGCGCTGCAATTTGCGCCCTGGATCTTGCCGGTGCAGATTTCAAGGTATGCCTGGCCTCCTTTGACGATGCCCACAACCTATGTGATATTTTTCAGACAACATTTGATCATAGGCCCAAGGCTGTTATTCCCGGCCTTGAGGTCATACAGGTGGACAAAGACAAGGAGATCGCCTCCTACCTGGCCGGGGTGACACGACAGGTAAAACGTAACTTCACCTACCTGACCGCCTTTAATCTCGGCAACTATTTTGATGTATTAAAACTCTCCCCTGGCATGGAGGCCCACGCACTGGCCAAAGGCTTTACCGAACTTAAAAAAAAATACAAGGGCTGGGATTATCTGATCATAGACATGCCGCCCACAGCCCTTGCGTTAAGCTTTTTTAATCTGCCGGCCCTCTCCTTGCTCTGGGTGGCGCAGCTGGAAAAACTGCGCCTGGAAATCAACCAAAAGAAAGAAATCATTTCAAAAATAAAATTGCCCGGCAAGGAGATTGCCCAGGATAAGATACTGGCAAGAATTATGGAGATAAAATCCGATTACCAGGATCTGCAATCTTTTTTTGAACACAACGCCCTATGCTATGTTGTCCACAATACGGATACCCTGTCCCTGGCCGAAACCCGAAGAATTGCCGAGCAGCTTGCAAAGTTGGGGATAAAACTGGCCGGTCTGTTCTGCAATCACAGATCCCGGCACGAAATGGATTCAGATGGCTGTGATCCCGAACTGTCATGCCGGACTTTGATGAATCTGCCCTACGCCAATGATCCCCTGATGGGACTTGACACACTGACGCGATTTACCAGGCAGGCAGGTCTTGACCCGGCCAAAGCGATATTGACGTCAATTACTCGCCGATCTTTTCAATGTCCAGACCGATCATGAAGTGATCTTTAAATCCACGGGATGTACCATCAAGAATATATTTGATGCGGGTGGGTTTACGAACTGCGGGAATGGTTTTGTCCTGGTAGTGAAAAATCATGGGAACAAGTTCGCCGCTTTTAAGACTCTCCAACGCCTTTGAATGTTTTGTCACCAGGGCGAAACATGGTTCTGATTCATTTTTCCTCAACTTGAACTGATAGAAAATTCCCGGGTTATCCAGTTGAAATTCAGCACTGAAATACATATTATCCTCCTGTTTTCTTTCCACTGATCAACAGCCTCCTTTCAGAATCCTTTAACAAAAATACAGAAAACTTTAATTATTCAACGTCCATTGGAAGTTCAACTAAAAACAAAGGCAACTTATGTGCCATCATTACGTGTTAACAACGATTTAAAAAACAGGTAAATCCAGAACATTATCTTGGATCAAAACAGTTCGCCTTCAATAACAAACGGACAGTTACCAAAAAGGTTATAACAGTTACGAAAACTGCACCCCGGAACCCAACGCTCAATGAAGAACTGATTGTTCCGGGGCGCAATATAGAACGGATTGCCTGAAAAATATTTCTTTGGCAGCCGTAAACTTTTTATTTAGTGTCTGAACGAAAACCTGGAAATTTTGTTGAGTACAAGGCGGGCTGAAATTTTAACCGGAGTAATACATGAAGTATTTCGAGGATTAAAATTTCAGACCAACGCCGTAATCGACAAAATTTACGGTTTTCGGTCGGACACTATTTAAGGGTGTTGGAATCAATCAAATTTTCAACTGAGTCTAAACTGCCTACGCGCTTGAATTTCGATTTTTTAAGACCCGGTAGTCCATTTCTATCGTTATAAAATCTGAAATTTGTTTTTTGCCGCAATTTTTATGTTAGATAGTGGCCTTGCTTATACTTCAGATACAACGGTATTAACTGAATCAATCGGTTCAAAAAAATCAGCATTGAAATTAAATTCTATCCTGTTGAGGCAAACAACTCCTTTTGTTTATTATCTTTTTTCTGCGGTTTATGTCTTGTCCCAGCCATTTCAATCAACAATGTTACAATTGTCGTCAATACTGATCGGACAACTACACCATGCTGGCTTCTCACTCTCGTCTGTTCAAGGCCTTCTCTTTTTTTCATCAAATTGAAAGGCCGTTCGCAGTTCTTTCGAATTTCGATTGCTGATTGCGACCCGTTATGAAAAGTTGGCATTGGCTGGAAATGACCGTTATCAAAACCAATTATTCTCGATTTAGGGCAACTTGATGCAAACATACATTCGCCGGGCGTTGCTCCACACCTAAATTCATGGCCATCCAGTGTTGTACCCAGATAATCCATTGGAATTTCACAAGAATCATTGCAGGTAACTCTCACCGGAGATTGCAATACATTCTCGGGCAATTTCGCTTGCTCCGATGCAGGGGCCACGACATAGACACCTGTTTCATTGAGAACCGAACCATCACTATCGTGGTAAGCCTGGTCTGCGGTTATCAATTTAATATCAATGCCTAATGCTTGAGCAAGCTTGATCAATGGTTTCAGAAACAGGCTGTCGTGATGATTCGCTGCCCCCACAAGGGATACCAATGGAAAGCTATGGCCGTTTGTGGGATTAATAGCGGTTAGTGTATGCATCCGGTATCCAATGACATAATGCGACTTATCCCTTTTGTTCCGGCGTTTCCCACAATCACAGTCCAGATCGGAATAAATTCGTACTTTTTTGCCGTTGATTTCAATGGCGCAAAGGGGATAATTGACTTCGGACGGCAGTTCACTGGAATCAACACCATGAATAACGGTATTCTCAAGACAACCCGATTTATAAAAATGGTGGAGGAAATATACCAGGACGTTCATCAATTGATTAAATTTCAGGTCGCTCCGGAAATGACATAATTCAGTATGATCTACCTGTTTTTTAGCCTTTAACGACAACCGAATAAAACGCCTGTTTTGCTTTCGCTCTTTGCCAAAATATTCATCGCTGCAAAATTTCCTGTAACTGATTTCAGGATATTTGATAATTTTTAACAGCTCCATCCGAAATAATTGGTAGGGCTGAATATCCCTGTGTGCAGCGGAGTAACCATCGGGCGCGATCAAGCTATTGATAAGCTGGTCATCTATGAGTTGGTCAATAAACTGCAATTCCTGATCTACAATTTCAGGGTATGGCTTTTTCAGGGTGTCAAAATTAAACAGGTTATCGGAATGAAAATTCTCAATGTAAGATGCCATTTCAGGAAGACTACGAATGCCTGCTGTAGGGGATTGAGCTTCAATACCTATGAGGTCCTCGATGGGGATGTCCAGAGATTGAGAATAATCGTATTGCTCCACAATCTCCATCATGATTTGTTCTGTCAGTTCTTTTTTGGACGCCCTTGTCATCGTTTTCCAGTTCGGAAAACTCTTTTTTAATTGCTTTGTGATGAGCCGCCTGATATTTTTTCTATGCATAAAGCCTCTGTGGCGTTGTTTTCTTTTGTGTTTGGTCGCTTGAAAGTACAACTAAACAGAGGCTTTTTCAACTCCTAACAAACTGAGAATATGTCTGATTTTATTAAATTTAGGTGGTCGATTTCAACACCCTTTATTTATAGATGGCAGGATTAATATTGTACTTTTTGACCTTATAATGCATGGCCCGTTTACTTATATTCAAAAGATCGGCCGCCTTTTTTTGAACACCCCGGGACTTTTTCAGGGCCCGTATAATGGTATCCTTTTCACTTTGCTCAATGGAAAACGCCTCGGAATCGGGAAGATCGGAAATGAGCACCGCATTTTCCCTGATGCTTTCAACCTGAAGGTCCCAGGGTTCAATAATCTGATTCTGGCACAGCACCGCCCCGGCTTCAATGGTGTTTTTCAATTCCCGGACATTACCGGGCCAGGGATGTTCTTCAAGCACTTTGACCGCAGCATCGGAAATACGAAGCCCCTCAATGCCGTGCGCCTGGCCATAATTTTTGGCAAACATATTGGCCAGGGGATAAATATCTTCTTTTCGCTCGCGTAGCGGCGGAATGGTCAGGGTAATGCCCTTGAGACGGTAGTACAGATCCTGGCGAAAACTGCCCTCTTCAATGGCCATGGAAAGATCGGCGTTGGTTGCCGCAATCACCCGACAGTCCACCATGGATTCTTTTACCGCGCCCACCTGCCGAATTTTTTTATCCTCCAGAAACCTCAACATACGGCATTGCATGTCATGGGAGATATTGCCGATCTCATCCAGGAACAGGGTGCCGGAATCGGCGGCCTGGATAAGCCCGACCTTGTCTTTCACCGCATGGGTAAACGCCCCTTTCAGATGACCGAACAATTCACTTTCAAGGATACCTGCAGGCGTTGAGCCGCAGTCCACAACCATGTAAGGCTGCTCTTTTCTATCGCTGTTTTTATGAATACATGCGGCAATGCGCTCCTTGCCCACCCCGCTTTCACCAAGAAGAAGGACATGCACATGGGTGGCCGCCACCTTTTTCACCATGCTGTAAAGATGCTTCATGGCAGGGGATTTTCCCCAGTAAAATCCGGATTCAACCAAGGGCATGGATTTTGCGCCGCCACCATTGTTCTTCATGGCCATCACAGCGTTGATTTTTTTAATCAAATCCTTGCCGTCAAAGGGCTTGGAAATATAATCGACTGCGCCCAGTTTCATGGCCTCCACAGCATCCTGTATGGTGCCGTAGGCAGTCATTAAAATTACAGGAAGATCCGGAAGAGACCTGCGGATGTCAGAGAACAACTCCATTCCGTCTTTTCCCGGCATTTTTATATCTGACACCAGAAGATCTACGCCGTTCTGCGATTTTAGAATCTGTTCGGCATTATCCGCATCCTTTGCCTTCAACACCTTGAAGTTGGCTGTACAAAGTCTTGCTTCCAAGACCTCCAGAATACTTGGGTCATCGTCAACAATGAGTATTTTATGTGCTGCAGTCACGGGTTCTCCCTTTGCTCCTGCCTTTCCTTATCAATTTTCTCCAGCACGGTGATCTGGTGTAAAAGATCACTTATGCGTGCCTCCTGATCCATGTTCTGCTCTTCCAAAGCGGTTGTTTTACGCCCCAGAGAATCAATTTCCTTTTGCATGCTAAGACGCTCTTTTTTATAAATTTCCTCCCTGGCATAAAGCGCATTCAGTTTTTTCAAAATACCCGACCGTTCCGATTCTAGCAAGACCATACCGTGTGCCAATGCTTTTTCCAGCATCCCGGGGTGCATCCTTGCCCAGGGATTTACAACGGGTTCCCGACGGCCTATATCCTGGGGGTTGCCGGTTGAAATTCGGCAGGGCTGTTGTGACGGTAAAAGCAGAAACTGCGCCACCGCAGCCCTGAAGGCCGGGGCATTTTCGGCCTGGATCATGTCAAGGCAGACATTCCCATAAAGGCCGGCGGCCTGGCATTGTGCATCATGTTTTTTTAAGGCAAGCTGGGAAAAAAGCTTGCGGGAAAGGGCATAATTTTCATTTAAGTAGGCATCCTGGGCCTGTTTTACCATGGTGTTGCGACAGACGACCGTGCACACAGGAATAATGCTGCATCCACTGAAAACCAGTCCGATGCCCCCAATTAAAAACAGGGTCCTGAAAAAAAGCCAAAACCGCTTGAACATTTTTCCCATGAGCAATTTCAGGCAAAAAATAGGAATACTCGAAAAACGCATATAGAAAAACCCTTAAAAGTCATTCATTAAAACACCGGCATGGTAAAGGAAAAGGTACATCCTTTATCCGGCTTGTTCTTCACGAAAATTTCTCCGCCATTGTCCTGCACGATCCGCCGGGCAATGTTCAACCCAAGCCCAACCCCGTCCATGTGCTTGCGCACTTCCTTGGCCCGGTAGTATTTTTTGAAAATTAAATTTTTCTTATCTTTGGGAATCCCCGGTCCTTCATCACTGACACTACATGTCAGAAAACTCTTTCCCGGACCCCGGCTTAAACGGATATTCACCCGGCTGTTGTCCGGAGAAAATTTAAGCGCATTATCCAGGATATTTATCATGACCTGCATGAGTTCCTTCTCATCCCCTTTAACCATGGGTGCATGCTTTAAAACTTGAAATTCCGTGCGTATGCCCCGGGCCTCTGCCCCGGGCGTAATACTCAACACAGCGGATTGCACAAGCTGGTTGGGATCAAAGGGTGCCACCGTCCGTTTCTTTATTCCCGACGCCAGGGAGGAAGCATCCAGCAGATGATTTAAAAGACCTGTAATCCGGGCAATCTCATTGGCCGAAATGGTTAAAAATTTCTTTTGTTTATCACTTACCGGCCCAAGAACCTCTTCGGTCAGCATATTCACAGATTCACGTATGGAAGACAAAGGGCTGCGAATCTCATGGCTCAAGGTGGCAATGAAATCAGATCTAATTTCATCATCGGCCTTAAGCTGGCGTGTCATATCATTGAACGCCATGGCAAGCTGCCCGAATTCATCTTTGGAAGTAATATCCATCTCATACGAGTAATTATCATCAGAGACGCGCTTAAGCCCGGACTTTAATTTATTCAAAGGGACAATGATGGATCTGGAAATAAACAAAACGCCCATAATGCCCACCAGTATGGAAATACCGAACCCGATCATGCAGCTTCTCATCACCTGACGGCTTAAACGATTGATCAGAATCAGGGCCTGCTCAATTCTATGGTCGTTATCTTTTCTGGCCACCGCAATGGTATTCATCCAGCGGTCCATGACCTTGGCATCAATCCAGATATAATCCTCGTCCATGATTTTTTTCATGGGAATACCTGACTTGATATGGCCGCCAAAGGTCCGATCAATGTCATACCAGTATCCAGCAGGTGTTACCCGCCTTGTATCCAGGACGATGATCTCGTTAAGCACCTTTTGGTAATTGTCCCTGGCTGTTCCAAAATAGTCAAAATAAACAGCTTTTTTCAGCAGCTTCAATTTCTTGATATTGGCATCCATATCAAGAAGGTTATTCTTAAGTTCATTGGACAATACTGCAATCCGGTTGCTGATACCGACAATGCGTGCCGAGGTATCGGACATTTCCCGGACCTTCATAAACAGGCCATATACCGTGCCATAAAATATGAAGATGAAAAAAAAGAGAAACACAAAAAGTTTTTTTGAAATACCTGGTGTCATGGACATATTGTTACAGTTTGCATAGATAAAAGCGTTTTAACATGCCGGAACAGTCAAGTCAATTCCTGGCCGGTGCAAGTACATTCGGACACTCTAAGCAAAACCCGGACCAAAAGCAATCGGCACAGCCTCCCGTATTGAATTTTCATGACGGATACTTTATCTTTATGAAACGTATGGCTCGGAACGAACCACAAAAGGAGAGTTGAATGGGTGCTGATGTATTTTTCATAGACATGACCGCCACATCAAGGGAAAACCTGCTCGATAAATTGGAACGCCTGGTCACCACGGCCGGACTTCACAGTATCCTGGATAAAAATGATTTAACCGCGGTAAAGGTGCATTTCGGTGAACAGGGAAATACGGCCTATATCCGGCCTGTTCTCATCCGTAAAATTATCCGGGCCATTAGAAAAGCGAACGCCACACCGTTTTTGACCGATGCCAATACCCTTTACGTGGGTACCCGTTCCGATGCCGTCTCCCATATCAAAACGGCTGTGGAAAACGGCTTTTCCTACTCGTCCATGGATGGCGCGCCGTTGATCATTGCCGACGGTCTGTTCGGTAAAAGCGAGACCGCTGTCCGGGTGGATCTCAAACATAACCGGGACGTATTTATAGGCTCGGAAATAATCAATGCCAACGCCCTGGTCTCCCTGGCCCATTTCAAGGGACACGAACTGTCCGGGTTCGGCGGCACGCTTAAAAATCTGGGGATGGGGTGTGCCTCCCGCCGGGGAAAACTGGACCAGCATTCCAATGTAAGTCCCAAAATAAAACGCAAAACCTGTGTCGGCTGCGGCCTGTGTGCCCAACATTGTCCGGGACAGGCCATCACCATTGAAAATAAAAAAGCGTATATGAACAGAGCGGACTGTATCGGGTGTGCCGAATGCATTGTGCGCTGCCCCACCCATTCCATTAACATCAACTGGAACCAGGATGTCCCCGTATTCCTGGAAAAAATGATGGAATACACCGCCGGCGTACTCAAAAACAAAACCGGCAAATGCCTGTTTGTCAACTTTATCACAAACATCTCGCCTAAATGTGACTGTCTGCCCTATGCTGAAGCCCCCATCTGCAACGATATCGGTGTGGTGGCATCCTGTGATCCTGTTGCCGTTGACCAGGCCAGTGCAGACCTTGTCAACCAATCCCAGGGCCTTGCATCTTCGGCATTGACCACCCATCTATCCCCAGGCGAAGACAAATTTAAGGGCCTTTACCCCGAGGTGGACTGGGAACACCAGCTGGCCTATGCCCAGGAAATAGGCCTTGGCACAAGAGAATACACCCTGACCAAATTGGAGACCCTGGCATATAAAAATCCAGGGCGGCACAGTTAATCATGTATCTGGCAAAGGTAAAAAGACACAGGCAGACCACGTATATCCTGCGCGAATCCGTCCGGCAGGATGAACAGATGGTGAGTCGGGACATTTTTGATTTGGGACCCTGCCCCGGGGCATGGATTGATTATCCGGGCGGCAATGCCTGGTATTTAAACCCGGATCTGGAATCAAGGATTTCAACCCTGGCCAATACCTTTGACAGTGAACAGCTTGAAGACCTGTTCTGGCCCTTTATACGGCCCGCCATCCGCAGGGCGACCCAGACCTTCAGGCACCGCGGATTTAAACACTATAAACCCTTGACCCGCTGTCAAAAAGAGGCTGTTGCAAGACAGGCCCATGCCTTTGACAAACGCCGGGCCCATTTTCTCAAATTCGGCACCATGGACCAGGGTCCCATGGTGAATATGCCGGCAGTGCTTTTCAGGCAGCTGCACAACAAATCCCGGGATGAAATCGAACAGCATTTCATGGACCAGGAAAGGGTGATGCCCGCAAAAGAGCTTAAATCATATGTATACACCGTATTGGATCTGCATCGGTTTTTCCAAGGGTTCATGGCCAAGCAGATGCCCCAGGCCCTGGACCAGGAGAAGGTGGAGGAATTTTTTATCCAGGAGTTATGCCGACTGAATAAAGAACTTTTCGGCATGACCGGCCGGCTGCATGAATATCTGATTCGGTATGCCGTGATGTTCTTTGATCACACTTACGCAGATTCCGTGCTGCTGGATGATATGGTCAAAGATTTCCAGTTCCGCCAAAGAAGCCGCTGGAATAAGCCACCTTCAGCCCCACAGCAAATTAAGCTTTCCCAGGCATTCAAACTGTTTAACCTGACAACAAAAGCGCTGGAAGCCATGAACAAAAAAGATCTCAGCCGGGAATTTCGGCGCCTTGCAAGGCAGCATCATCCGGACAGGGGCGGCAGCCACGATAAATTTGTGGAACTAAACAACGCCTACCAGGCCTTGCTTGAAAAAATTTCCAAATGATAAACTTTCCGGAATTGTTTGACAACAAAGGGGAGGTGACGTTAAATACTATAGACATTTCACGATAATTTCTCATCATCATTGACGAAGAAAGAGGGTTCGGGTGTTATACGTTTTCTTTAAAAGAATAATGCTGCCGCTCCTGTTGCTGCCGGGCTTGTTCATGATTTTACCTGCCAGGTGCCCAGCTGCGCAAGCCCAAGATCTGACGACCCTTTCCATTGAAGAGCTCATGGATATCAAAGTTATTTCCGTGAGTAAAAAAAGCCAACGGCTCTCCGACAGTGCCGCCGCAATTTTCGTAATCACCCGGGAGGATATCAGACGCTCCGGTGTCACCAGTATCCCCGATGCCCTGCGCATGGCCCCGGGCGTGAATGTGGCACGCATTGACGCCAACAAATGGGCCATCAACTGCAGAGGCTTTAACAGCCGATTTTCCCCGAGTCTCCAGGTTCTTGTTGACGGCCGCAGTGTGTATACCCCCAGTTTTTCAGGCGTTTACTGGGAAGTCACCAATGTGCTGCTTGAAGATGTTGACCGCATTGAGGTGATCCGCGGTCCCGGGGCCACCATCTGGGGGTCCAATGCCGTTAATGGGGTAATCAATATCATTACCCGGAAAGCCAATGACACCCAGGGCGGCTTCCTGCAGACATCTGCGGGAACCGTTGAAAAAAACATGTTTTCCGCCAGATATGGCGGCACCATGGGCGAAGACAAATTCTGGCGAATTTACGCCCAACACAGGGCCCGGGATGAATTTGACCGTGTTTCCGGGGAAAAAGCAAGTGACGACTGGCAGATCAATCAAGCCGGTTTCCGTATGGATGCACGACTGTCTGCTGCCGACGATGTCATTGTCCAGGGGGATATTTACGACGGGCATATCCACCAGGACCTATATCTTTACAGCCGGACGCCGCCGTACATGGGGGAATTTCCGGTAAAAACAAACGTATCCGGGGGCAATATCATGGGCCGGTGGACAAAGGTACTTTCCGGAACGTCTGAAATGTCGGTGAAGATGTATTACGATACCATGCAACGTTCCGAGGATATGCTCAACGAAGACCGCCGCAATGCTGATGTGGAATTCCAGCACCGTTTCAGGATGGGATTTGGCAACGATGTGATCTGGGGACTTCGCCTGCGACATTCCCAGGATGATTATGCCGGCTCAAAAGCAACGTTTATGGATCCGGAGAGCACAAACAATCTTCTTTACTCAGCCTTTATCCAGGACGAAATATCTTTTCCCGGGGATCAGGTCAAACTGACCTTTGGTTCTAAATTTGAGCATAACGATTATACAGGTTTGGAGATTCAGCCCTCCACAAGGCTGTTGTGGAAGCCTGGTGAACATCACAGAGTGTGGGCAGCCGTTTCCCGGGCCACCCGGATTCCCTCCCGGGTCGAAGCCGATGCCGTCATTTACTTCGCCGGGACAAGCGTTGACGGCAGCCCCTATCCTTTGTACACCAGATTTTTAAATAACAAGGACCAAACGGCTGAAACACTGTGGGCCTGGGAAGCGGGATACCGCTTTATCCCGCAGCAAAACCTTTCCATTGATCTGGCTCTGTTTTTCAATGACTATAAAGACTTAAGAATATACTCAATCCAGAACGATGCTTATGTTGATCATGAAAACCAGATGATTATTCAGGATGTCGCCCTGAGCAACATGTCCAATGTCCAGTCCTGGGGTGCCGAAATTTCCGTTGACCTGGCCACAGGCAGTAACGTCAAATGGACCCTTGCCTATTCACTAACGTTCCACGAATATTACAATGACGACGATTTTGAAATTGACTTTGGATTTACAAAACACCAGGTCTCTTTGAGGGGACGATTTGATTTGACAAAAAATCTGACCCTGGACGCCTGGTTTAGATATGTGGGCAAAACAAAAGCAAATTATGTATTTTATGATTCCGTCGTCTATGACATTGACGACTATGCAACCCTGGACCTGCGCCTGGGATGGCGGATCAGACCAAACCTCGAATTTTTCCTGACCGGTCAGAATCTGCTCCAGGACAGCCACCTTGAATTTGTCCAGGAAGCATTCAGTTACCCGGTGGAAGTTCCCCGCAGCGCCTATGCCGGTCTGACCTATAAATTCTAACGAAATGCCGTTTTCTGTTATGGAATTAAACTAAGCTTGATGCAACCGCCAATGCATAAAATAATAAAACCGATGCTGCTTGCCTGCATCTGCCAATTTTTATTATGCATGATTACGCCAAAAACAGTTTTGTCACAAAACCTTGAAGAATATCGTGTCAAAGCGGCATTTGTGTATAATTTCACCAAGCTGATTCAATGGCCCGAAGCGGCGTTTGACAGTGATGGGGGAAAATTTAACATTGCTGTCTTCGGCAATGAACAGCTCAAAGAAAGCTTTAGCACCATTGACGGCAAAATCAGTACCGGCCGCGTTATCTCCATCCGGTATCCGGACCCTGAATCCAACGATTTAAAAACAACACTGGCAGAAAGCCAGATCGTATTCATCAGCAGACATACGAGCTTGGAACAGGTCTTGCGGATTTTAAAAAATACCGGGGACAGACCGATTCTCACCATTGGTGAAATAAAAAGCTTCAGCCGGGCCGGAGGCATTATTCAGTTTTTCACAAGAGACGATCATCTTCATTTTGAAATCAACATTAAAAAAGCCCAGGCGCACCAGCTCAAATTCAGTTCCCGACTGCTTAAATTGGCTGTTATTGTAAATGAAAAATGATGAAACCCCCAAAAAAATTAAAACCTAATGTTGTTTCCATCAGGACCAAACTGATCCTGACCCTTGGCACTACGGCATTTTTTGCCCTGGCCATGATGGCAGGCGCCATGGTGACCTACGAAACCCATACAGCCAGAAAAAACCTGGTAAATGAACTTGCCTCCATTGCAGACCTGATTGCATTGAACTCTTCGGTTGCCATGATGTTCAATGACCGAAAGTCGGCATTGGAAGATCTAAGTGCCCTGTCTGCAAAACAAGGCATTGTAGGTGCCATTTTGTACGATACCCAAGGGGAAATTTACGCCCATTTCTCAAGGGATGCCGTTTCCATTGACACGCTGGCCCAAGAAGTCAAACAGCTATGCAATCCAGGTTTTTCTCCAATTGAAATGGCAATAACCGCTCCCAAAAAGCTCAGCGGCGTTGTAAACGGCCACACCCATGTGGTCCTGCCGGTCAATTTTGAAGACAAATTTTTAGGGGCCGTTCATCTCATTGATGATATGCAGCAATTGAAAAAAAGAATGTCTGCCTATTATCTGATTGTTGCGTGCATTGGATTGATCACATTGGCGGTGGTCCTGATTCTATCTTCAAAACTGCAGTCCATATTTACCCGGCCGTTGTTCGATGTCATTGACTCCATGGGCCAGGTGACCCGGAAAAAAGATTATCGGATCAGGGTTAAAAAATACAGTGACGATGAGTTTGGTGTGCTTGTGGAACAATTTAACCAGATGATTGAAGAGATCCAGACCAGGGACGACAGGCTCAATTCATACAGTGCAAGCCTTGAATCCAGAGTCGAACAAAGAACCCAGGATTTGACCCGGGCCAAGGAAGCGCTTGAATCAACAGTCATTCATCTGGAAAAGGCCCAGAAAAAAGCAGAAGAGGCCAGCCAGATAAAATCCCAGTTCCTTGCCAATATGAGTCACGAAATCAGAACCCCCATGAACGGCATTATCGGCATGACCGAAATACTGCTTTCGTCCGAACTTTCCAGTGAACAAAAGACGTTTGCAATCAACATTCAAAAATCATCCCAGATCCTGTTATCAATTATCAGCGATATTTTAGATTTTTCCAAAATTGAAGCGGGTAAACTTGAAATTGAATCCATTGCCTTTGACGTCGGCAGCCTGGTCGCGGACATTGAATCACTTCTCACGCCTGCCGCCAGAGATAAAAATCTGGATTTAACAGTTGATATCGCAAAGGGGACAGATCGTTTTCTATTGGGCGATCCCACCCGGATCAAGCAGATTCTAATGAATCTTGTGGGAAATGCCATCAAATTTACGGAAACAGGCGGGGTAACCATGATGGTGTCCACCGGCCCCATGGAAAACAAAGGCGTTTGTAATGACGATGACCAGGAATCCCGAATAGACCTGACCATTTCCATCAAAGACACCGGCATCGGTATTCCGCCTGAAAAGCAAAAACATCTGTTTTTACCTTTTTCCCAGGCTGACGCATCTTTTACGCGCAAATACGGCGGTACCGGACTTGGCCTTGCCATTTCGTCGGACCTGGTTTCACTTATGGGGGGCGCCATCAGATGCACCAGCAAACCGGGCCAGGGCAGCACGTTTTCTTTTGTGGTGCCGTTAAAAAAGGCAAAACAAAAAATCAACGACGCGCCGGCCGATGCGCCCAAAAACCAGCCCCCCAAGACGGATAACATCGATATTCATGTTCTGGTGGCCGAAGACAACATCACCAACCAGGACGTATTTTCAACGATGCTTAAAAAATTTGGATGCCGGGTGGATATTGCTGGCACAGGCGTTGAGGCCATTGATAAATTCGATTCATTGAAACCGGACATCATTCTCATGGATTGCCAGATGCCCAAAATGGACGGTTATCAAGCCTGCCGGGAAATAAGGCAACACGAAGCCACGATCGGCATCCACACCCCGATCATTGCCATCACCGCCCATGCAATGTCCGAAGATCGTGAAAAATGCAAAAAAGCCGGCATGGACGATTTCTTGACCAAACCCTTCATGATGGAAGATCTTTTGGAAATAATAAAAAAGTGGATTGACCCTTAATCAAACAGGGTGATATCTCCAGGGTCATCCAGCTGCTCCCGGATTCGGTTGCGTTTGGCTTGTTCTGCGGCGGCAAGGGCTTTCATGGATGGCACACGCTTTAAAAAAACTTCACCCGTGGCAATTTGAAAAAATATTTTACGTGAATCATGTCCGCCAAAATCACGACTCAGAATCTTAATGTTTTCACTGCGAAGAAAATTAACGACAAATTCTACATTCTTTGCCCCCACCGCATTCTCCTGATCCAGGGACATCAGCATATTGGCCCCGCCGAAGGTCTTTGCAACCAACCTTTTTCGGTTTCCACCCAGCCGCATAATGGCGTTAATTAACAACTCCATGGCATTGATCCCATAGCGCGCAGAGGCATCGTATTTATTAATGTCCGGATTAAACGGCATAAGGATATGATTCATCCCGCCGATTTTGCTGTCCGGATCATACAGACACACCGCCACACATGAGCCGAGCACTGTATGAATCACGATGTCCTGGCTGCTGACAAAATATTCTCCAATACCAATGGAGACCTGATTTACCGACCGGTCAAATGGTCCGGCTCTTTTTGAGTAAGGCATCTGCAATTTCATCCAAAGGAAGAATGCTGTCTACGGCATTCAGTTTTATGGCCTCTTTGGGCATGCCGAACACCACACAGGACGCTTCATCCTGGGCAATGGTGTAAGCCCCGGCCTGTTTTAGTTCCAACATCCCCTTGGCGCCATCATCTCCCATCCCGGTCATGATGACGCCTAAAGCATTTTTTCCGGCATATCTGGCAGCAGAACGGAACAGGACATCCACAGAGGGCCTGTGACGGGACACCAGGGGACCTTCGCGAACCTCAACATAATACCTGGAACCGCTTCGCTGGAGCAGCATGTGATAATTTCCCGGGGCGATCAATACCTGTCCCCGTAAAACAGTATCGTTATTTTCGGCCTCCTTGACAGACACAAGGCAGATTTTATCCATCCGCTCGGCAAAGGCCTTGGTAAAATTAGCGGGCATATGCTGGACCACAATCATTCCTGGAGTATCCGGGGGCAAGCGTTCAAAAAGAATTCGCAACGCTTCTGTCCCGCCGGTTGAGGCACCCACGGCAATAACGGTTTCGGTGGTTTCGTTCACGGTCTTGCCGGCCGGATCTGGTAAAATGGCATCGGCGGTCAATTTTGGAGAGACGTTCAGGGACTTGCCGTGTTTACCCACCTTGACCATGGCAGCGGCCTTTACCGCATCACAAATTTTGATTTTTGATTCCTCAAAAAATTTTTTAGTTCCCAGGTTGGGTTTTTCAATCACCTCCACCGCACCGTTGTCCAGGGCTGACAATGCGATCTGCCCTCCCTGGCTCACCAAACTGGAACAGATGATCACAGGAATGGGGTGCTGGGCCATAATGCGTTTCAAAAAGGAGATCCCATCCATACGCGGCATTTCAACATCCAGAATAATGACATCCGGCACTTCATTACGCATCTTAGCGGCGGCAATGATCGGATCCTGGGCCATGGCCATAATCTCAATATCCGGATCACAGGTCAGCACCTCGGATAAAGCATTTCGAACCAGGGCGGAGTCATCTACAATCAGTACTCTAATTTTTTTCCCGATGTTCATTTTTGTATTCTTTTATCCTTTGCCGTTACCATCTTTCTGATAGATCGTGGTTTCAATTGATTTTAAAGGAAACTGTGCATGCTGAATCACTTCCGAATGCCCCATGAAAAGAAACCCCCCCGGCCTTAAGTGAGTTAACAGCCTTTGCAGGATCTGATACTGGGTTTTTTTTTCAAAATAGATCATTACATTCCTGCAAAAAATAATGTCCATTTTCTCAATGGAGGCATAGCTTTTACTCATCAAATTCAAACGAAGCAATTTCACCTTGTTTCGAAGCTGGGGCACAATTCTAACCAGATTTTTACTGCGGTCCTTGCTGCGCAGAAAATATTTTTTCCTCAGGGCCATGGGCACCGGTTCAATCTCATCATGGGCGTATACTGCTTTTTGAGCGACATGCAGCACCGCTGTGGAAATATCTGTGCCAAGGATGCAAAAATCAATATTGTTGTGCTGTTCTGCATATTCAGCCAATACCATGGCCAGGGTATACGGCTCATGTCCCCGGGAACAGGCAGCACTCCATACGTTTAATTTTCTGGTACCACCTGGGGAAATTGAAGAAACGATTTTCGGCAATGCCTTTTGCGAGAGAAAAACAAATTGTCTGGATTCCCTGAAAAAATCGGTTTTATTGGTTGTGATCTGATTGATAAAAAATGTCAGCTCATTTTTTTGGCCGTGGGGACTGAACAGGTAATCACAATATTCTTCATAGGAAGAGATATTCAGTGCATTTAAGCGTTTACGCAAACGGGACTCAACCATACCACGCTTTGCATCGGGCATTTTGATGCCCAATTCCGTGTGGATATAGTCGCCCAATCGCCTGAAGTCGACCATATCAAGGGTGGGTTGAGGCAATAAGCTCATGACCTACCCTTTCCAAGGTGCCGACAGCACCCCATTGCATCTAACCATCGTCATCGTCTCCGGTCCCATCACCCTCATGTGTTTCACTTAGGGGCATATCATCCGTTGCCTGGACAATGGCAAGCTCTTGGGCAGAAAAGACCTTGCCCGTTTCAAGAATAATTATAAATTCCTCATCTTTTTTCCCCATGCCCTTTATGAATTCGGTCTTGAGCCGTGTACCGATCCTGGGGGGCGGATCAATCTGATCGGGCTCAAAACTGATCACTTCCTGCACTGCATCCACCAGAATACCCAGTATCGTCTGTTCGCCGTCAAGATGGACCTCAACAATGACAATGCATGCGTCTTTTAACGGCGTTGGCTCTGCCAGACCGAACTTAAGTCTGAGATCCACAATGGGCACCACCCGTCCTCTCAGGTTGATGACCCCGCACATGAAGTCCGGCATCTGGGGCACTTTAGTGATCTGGATTATGTCAAGCACCTCACGCACTGTGGTGATATCCATGGCATAACTTTCATTATCCAGTCTAAATGTCAGGTACTGGCTTGTCTGGGTGATGTCCTGTACACTCATTGTGCCTCCTACCATATGATTAATATGCTATGCACTTTCCAGAAGAACATTGGTATCTAAAATCAATGCCACGGTGCCATCCCCCAAGATGGTGGCACCTGAGATATTTTTAACGTTTTTAAAGGCAGGCCCCAAAGGCTTTATGACGGTCTGATGTCCCCCGATGACATGGTCCACAACAAAACCGATACGACTGTTATTGACATCCGTGATCACCACATGCTCGGTCTCCGGGCGATGCGTCCCCATGTGAAACCGATCCCGAAGGCGAATATAGGGCACCATATCCCCCCGAACATTTAAAATATTTCTGCCGTTAATCTTTTCGATTTCCCGGCTTTTGATCTCAACACACTCCTTAACGGACATCAAAGGCAATACAAAAAAATCATCCTCAATGCGGACAAGCAGACCATTAATAATCGCAAGGGTTAAAGGAAGAATAAGGGTGATCTTGGTCCCTTCACCGGGAACGCTGTCAATATCAAGGCGCCCTCTTAAGGCTTCAATGGTTTTTTTGACCACATCCATCCCCACACCGCGGCCGGAGACACTTGTCACTTCATTGGCGGTGGAAAAGCCGGGCACAAAAATCTGGGAAAATATCTTTTTATTGGATAACTCTGCATTTCCAGGGATCAAACCTCTGTCCACAGCCTTTTGCCGGATGGACTCGACATTGAGCCCGACCCCGTCGTCCTGGATCGTAATCACCACGTTGGTTCCCTTGTGGGTGGCGGACAAAACAATGGTTCCTTTTTGGGATTTCCCATGTTGTTCTCTGACCTCAGGGCATTCAATGCCATGGTCAAGGCTGTTGCGGATTAAATGTACCAAAGGCTCATCAAGGCGTTCCAGAACGGTTTTATCAAGTTCTGTTTCAGCCCCTTTGGTCACCAGCTCAACCTTTTTGTTGAGCTGGGAGGAGAGATCCCGCACTAGACGGCGAAACTTATTGAATATCGTACCAATGGGCATCATCCTGATATTAAGTACGCTGTCCCGAAGCTCACCGGTCAGGCGCTCAATTTCCTCCACAGACTCAACCAATTCACTGTCATCCCTGTGTTCTGACACCTGGGTCAACCGGGCCTGGCTGATGACAAGTTCGCCCACCAGGTTGATCAACTTGTCTAACCGGTCTGACGGCACACGCACGGTTGAGGCGGCGGAGGATTTATGCATTTTGGATACAACCGTTTGTTCGGTTAACGCAGATTTAACTTTTTCTTTGGAGATTGCGCCGGATTCGACCAGCCGTTCTCCTATTTTTTTTTGGGAATTGAACTGCTCGTCCACAATGGTTCTATCAATATCCCCCCGCTCCACAAGAATATCACCCAGTCGCGGTGCCGAAACCTCCTCGGCTTGAATCACCTTCTCTTCAACTGTTTCAATGACGATTTCGCAGTTGTCCTCCACAAATATAAAAACATCCTTGACGGCATTGATTCCCTTGTCAGTGGTTAAAACGATATCCCAGTAAAGATAGCATGACTCGGGGGAAAGATTTTCCAGGTCAGGCACCTTTTCCGTCTGGGCCACAATGCCGCACGGCCCCATATCAGCAAGATCATAGAGCAGCATGGCCGGATCCATACCGGTGGAAAATATATCAACGGCAGGTGAAAACCGTATACGATAAATGACTTCGTTTTGTGGCTCATCCGAAGCCAAAGCATCTTCGGCTGAAATATTCGGCACGTCTTCATCTGTTGGTTCGGCCTCATCGTCACCAAGCAGACGCTTAAGGGACGCAATGATCTTTTCGCCCTGTTCTGGATCTGTGGCCGGGCCGTCACCGGTCGCTTCGGCAAGCATGGCCGTAATGCGGTCCCGTGAGACCAGGATCAGATCAATGAGTGTTTTGGAAACGGGAACCGTTCCGTTTCGAACGTTATCCAGAACCGTTTCAACATGATGTGTAAACTCAGAAATGGCATCAAACCCAAACATGGCCCCGGACCCCTTGATCGTGTGCATGGAGCGAAACAAGCGATTGACCGCTTCCGAGTCCCCGGGATTTTCTTCCATATCCAGAACCGCATCTTCAACACCGGCAAGAAGTTCTTCAGCTTCGCTGCAGAACTCCTGGGTGAATGCGTTGAATTCCTTCATAGGATGTTTTCCTTTGATATACATTTCAAGACAAAAAATGTCTTTTTAAGAAAATTGAACTAACGAAGAACTTTTTTTACTACGGCAAGTAACTGTTCGGGTTTAAAAGGTTTTACGATCCATCCGGTGGCACCGGCGGCCTTTCCTTTCTGCTTCATTTCCGTATCTGATTCGGTTGTCAGCATAATGATGGGGATAAACTTGAATTTGGGTATGGAACGGACCCATTCAATCAGCTCTAATCCATTTTTTTTAGGCATATTCAAATCGGTCAACAGCATATCAATGTCCATACCGGCCAGTTTATCGGCTGCATCCTGCCCATCCACAGCTTCCATCACCTCATATCCGACCTGATTTAACGTAAAACAAACCATCTGTCTTATACTCGTTGAATCATCCACCGTCATAATGACCTTTGCCATTCCTTAAGCCTCCTTGGAGAAACAGGTAAAGTCTTCTGCCTCCAGCCCCATTCCGATTATGGCATCCTGAATCGGCTGGGAGTCACCTGTAATCTTAAATATTTTTTTTAACTTTTCAGCGGTTTTGCAGGCCGATAAAAGAAGCTGAATTCCAAGTGTATCACACTCGGTTACGTCATTAATATCTAAAACAATTGATTGATAATTTGAAATGGTTGTCAGCAAATGCTCTTTGAGTTCGCCCACTTCGTACGCGGATAAAGCCCCCTCAATTTTCATCATCAGGTTACCGTCATCGTCCGGATTCGTGGAAACCATGTGTGCTCCTTATCTGATTCACTGCTATGTTGAAAAATATACGTCAATCAAAATTTTATGTCAAAAAATTCGATGGCATTATCGGCATTTCACAGGGGGCATTTGAATCAATGACGAATTTTATTGCGCCCCCATTTCGCAATCCATATTCTATATTTCATTCCATCTGGATCGTGAATCAATCATTTAACCCGGCAGTAAAAAAAGTCTTATAATATTATCTATAACACTATAGTAAAACAATTTCCATTATAATCCTAAACACCTGATTTTATGTTGACAACAAAACCGCCATACAGATATAATTTTTAAAAATATTAACGATATCACATTATAAATCATAGTAACGCTTCTGATACAAGCTGTTACGAAAGAACTTTATCCGTACGGAAATTTAAATTTTTGACAGATAAAACAAACTTCGCATCTTTTAAAAACCACTTCGCACTACATTTTTAACTGTCAGCATAATATCTCCAGCAAGGGGGTTGGGATGAGTTTTAAAAACCTTAAAATCAAGATGAAAATCATCGTAATCGTTATTGTCGCCATTTTCATTTCCGTGACCGCTGTCGGTGGCTATGGCATTTACAGCTCATTCCACCAGGTCAACGAAAACATCTCGACCTTTCAACGGGAGTTGAACGCTGAAACCGGACAAAAGCTTAAAGATCTGGTGGATTCGGTTTATACCATGGTTACAACGGTACACAGCCAAGCCGTTAGTATTGAAGGTATTAAAAAAAGATATGGCGCAGACCTGAAAAATCTTGTAGCAACACCCTATACGATGCTCACAAGGGCATATGCCCAAGCCAAGGAGGCATCTGCCGGTAACAGCCGCAACCAAGACCAGATAATGAAAACAGCCCAAAAAAACATTGCGGCCCAAATCGAATCATTGCGCTATGACAACAGCAACTATTTCTGGATCAATGACACATACCCCAAAATGGTTATGCATCCGATAGTACCGGCTTTAAATGGAAAAGACCTATCCCGATTCACCAAAAACGGGAAGGTCATTATGGCCGAAGGAACAGATGCTCCCATGTTTGTGGAAATGGTACGTTTATGCGAAAAATCGGGGGAGGGATATGTCAGCTATATATGGCCATCTCCGGACGATACCGGCAAATGGGTAAAAAAACTGTCCTATGTCCGCTACTTCAAGCCATGGAATTGGATAATCGGTACAGGCGTCTACGTTGATAAAACTGAATCTGATGCACAAAATGTAGCCCTAACCATTGTCTCTGATATGAAATACGGGAACAATGATTATTTTTACATCATGGATACCCAGGCCAATATTTTAGCCCATTTAGACCGAGAAACCATTGACCAAAACGTCTTGGACAAAAAAGATTCTTCGGGTCGATTCATATTCAAAGAAATTATTGAGACGGCCAAATCAAACGGCCAAGGCCATATAAATTACGACTGGCCCAAAATCGGATCAAAACAAGATCAACCCCAAAGCGCATATTTCCGATATTTCAAACCCTGGGACTGGATTATCGTCACAAGCGTATATATTGACGGGATCCAGAATAAAGTAGAGAAAAAAAGACAACGACTCAATGATATGGTTTCAAAGCAGATTATATTTACGACCACAACTATTTTTGTATTAGTGCTTACAGCGTTCTTCTGGGTTAGATTCATTGCCAGAAAATACATTGAACAGCCCCTTTCTGAGGGTATCGATGTGGCCAACAAGCTTGCCCTGGGCGACCTTAACCTGAATATCGAGTCCAACAGTGATGATGAAATCGGACAACTTCAAAAGGCGATGAAACATATGGTCATATCGTTATCTGATATTGTCGATGAAGTCCAAAGCGCTGTAAGCAATGTTGCCGCCGGCAGCGAAGAACTCAGTGCCACATCCGAACAGATGTCCCAGGGAGCCACGGAGCAGGCGGCATCTGCTGAAGAGGCGTCGGCCGCCATGGAACAAATGTCCGGCAATATCAGACAGAACGCTGACAACGCCCAGCATACGGAACGGTTAGCTGTCCAGGCGGCCGAAGACGCTGAGGAAGGCGGCCAGGCCGTTGCCCAGACTGTTCTGGCCATGCGGGAGATCGCAGATAAAATTCTTATCATTGAAGAGATTGCAAGACAGACCAACATGCTGGCCTTGAATGCCGCCATTGAAGCTGCCCGGGCCGGGGACCACGGCAAGGGATTTGCGGTGGTTGCAGATGCGGTCAGAAAGCTTGCCGAACGTAGCCAGGCGGCAGCCAGTGAAATCAGCAATCTGTCCACACTAAGCGTTGAAATTGCAGAGAATGCCGGTGAAATGCTCAATAAGATAGTTCCGGATATCCGCAAAACCTCGGAATTGGTCCAAGAGATCAATGCAGCATCTGCGGAACAAAGCACAGGCGCAGACCAAATAAATACTGCTCTGCAGCAACTGGACCAGATTATCCAGCAAAATGCCAGTTCTTCCGAAGAGATGTCCTCAACCGCAGAAGAGCTCTCCGCCCAGGCAGAACAGCTCCAACAGGCCATCGCCTACTTCAAACTTGAACGATTCAACACCAGGAGGCACCAACAGGAAAAATCCATACCCCAAACCGGTTGGACAAACACGGTGCGGGAAAGCGGTGACCCGACAACCACTTCCATTACCAACAGACAGGAGACACAGGGCCAGGTTCGCGGTGTTGTGCTGGACATGGGAGACGATGCGTTGGATGATGAGTTTGAAAAATATTAAATCAAATTAATAGCCCATACCGCAGGGCAAACATAAAAAAGACTTTTTAACGGTAACGCACAAAAAAAGTCTTTTTTATGTTTGCAAAGGGGCTGTTTTTGTCCGGGAAACTAAAAAAAAGAGGATCCCGGGCCTCTTCAATTTGTGTCAGGCAGTCATCTAATTGCTTGACTCTTTTGGAAAACCCATTAGTATGTTCAATATTTATTCAATCTAAACACCTAAAGAAAAGGCTTCAAATTTGACCTGTACCAAATCCACACTCATCGAAAAAATTTCAGATATATTTGACCAAAATCCATCTCAATCCAAAGAGGTTCTTGAAACGCTGATTGAAATCATGAAATCCACCCTGGCATCGGGTGAAGATATTATGATTTCCGGATTCGGAAAATTCCAGGTAATTGAAAAATCATCCAGAAAGGGAAGGAACCCGGCCACAGGGAATGCCATGCTCCTTGAAAAAAGACGGGTTGTTACCTTTAAATGCGCAGGAAAGCTTAAAAACAAAATTAATGAAAACGTTCAATAGCACCATGGGCGGGTCTGTATTGTCATTTTAATTTAAGCCCGCACCACCCCCAAAAAGATCCAAAAACACAATTTCAACTTCAGTGATTCTCTTTCTTGCCCTGTAGCGGCTATAGTTGAACCGCTTGGGTAAGCAACGCTTCTAAGGCGGTCTGGCGGCGGCTGATGTCCTGATTGCCCACAGCCATGCCCAGCGCCCTTCGGGTGCCCACAAAAACGGCCAGTTTTCTGGCGCGGGTAATGCCTGTGTAGATCAGATTTCGGAAAAGCATTTTAAAATGCTGTGTCAAGACCGGAATGATCACCACCTCAAATTCACTGCCTTGGGATTTATGGATGGTGATGGCATAGGCCAGATCAAGCTCCATAATGTCTGCCTGGCTGTACTGCACCACCCGGTTATCCGGCAGAAACCGAACCGTACAGGTGATATCCATGGTGTTGATCCCGTCAATGACACCAATGTCCCCGTTGAATACCCCCAGGTCATAATTGTTTTTTCTGTGGATCACCCGGTCTCCGGTTCTAAATATCCGCCTGCCCACTGTGAGCTGGGACTTTCCCGGGCCCATGGGGTTAAACCCTTCCTGGATATCACGGTTCAAGCCAAGTGTCCCCAGACTGCCCCGGGTCATGGGGGAAAGGATCTGGATCTCCGTATCTTTTCCCAGATATTTGGGAATCCATTCCAGATACAATTTTTTCACCGCATCCAGAGCGGACAGACCATAGTGCAAGGAGGACCATGGGTGAACCTTTTCCACGACCTCCATCAATTCTTGAATGCGATTTTCCGTCATTGCCAGACGGGCCAAATCCACATGGGCAAACTTTTTAGGGATCTCAATTTCGGTCTCCCAGGGTGAGCACGGCTCCTCAACCCTGAATTCATACAAGTCACCATTCTCATTATCCATGGCCCCATCTAAGGCTGAACCATTTTGAACGGAACTATCGCCTCCTTTTTCCATGTCAGCGTTCCCATATAACCGTTTAACCCGGCTGACAAAGGAGATCTGTTCTTTGGTCACTTCATCGGAATCAATGAACAGGCAATCGGTGCCGTCCTGCCAGACCGCCGGATACTTAAACGGACTTTTTATCCACGGCATTCTGCCCTGATTAATCTGGTGGGCAAACTTTATGATCATTGAAGACTGGGCCTGGCGAAACACCTGGGTCAGCCGGAAACAGGGCACGGCCTGGGACCCGATGATATCCTTGAGTACGTTGCCCGCCCCCACCGAAGGTAATTGATCATAATCCCCGATAAAGACAACCTGGCTGTGCCGGGGAACCGCTTTAAGCAGCGAAGCCGTCAGATTGATGTCGAGCATGGAGCATTCGTCCACCACCAGAAAATCGGTCTTCAATGGGGAACTTTCATCGCGTTTAAACCCGCCGGCTTTCCAACCCAAAAGCCGGTGAATGGTTTTGGCGGGTTTTCCGATCACCTCGCTCATACGCTGGGCGGCCCGGCCCGTGGGCGCGGCCAGCATCACCTGTTGTCCCATGGCCTCCAGCAGGCGCACCATCACCCGTGTGGCCGTGGTTTTGCCGCATCCGGGGCCGCCGGTGAGCACGGAAAACTGCTGCTGAACTACCCCCTTAACTGCTGCGGCCTGTTCATCGGAAAGCTGCATCTGAAAACGCCGGCAGAACAATGCCACCCACCGGTCGATGCGGGCCTGGTCAAAGTTCCGTTCGGGACCTGGATCCAACAGACGTTTTGCCACATACCGTTCATCAAAATAGAGAGACCTGGCATAGTAACAGGCCACAGACTGCCCGTTGTCATCGCACAGATCCCGGCGCATCAAAAGCCGCTGGATTTCCATATCGGCCAAAAGGGTTTCAAGCTGATCGGCCAGATCAAGATTGAGCAGATCCTGTACCTGTTTTTTAATCTGGGGAAAGGTCAGATAACAATGTCCAAACTCCCGGGCTGCGGACAATACGTGGCGGATACCGGCAATGATTCTTGGGGGACTGTCCGTTTCAAGACCGATGCTTAAGGCCACCTTATCCGCAGAAAAAAAACCGATCCCGAAAAAATCAGACGCAAGACGGTACGGATCCTGGGTGATCCAGGCAATGGCATTGTAACCGTATTCCTTGAATATGCGAACGGAAAATAAGGTGGAGATCCCGTGGGACTGTAGAAACATCATCACATCCCGGATGGCCCGGTGCTCGATCCAGGCCGCTGAAATCATTTCAAGTTTTTTGTGGGCTATCCCCGGTACCTCCACCAGCCGCGCAATCTCGGATTCAAACACATCCAGGGTCAGGTCCTTGAAGTGACCCACTATTTTCTTTGCGGTCTTGGGCCCCACGCCTTTGATCAACCCGGAGCCTAAATATTTTTCCAGGGCCGATGCCGTGGCAGGCTTTTTTTCCCGGGCATGCACGGCTTTAAACTGCCGGCCGAATTTTGGATGCACCGTCCATGCCCCCTCAAATTCCATGGTGGCCCCGGCAAATACCTTGGTCTGATGGACCACAACGGTTTCCCGGTTTCCCGGACGGTCAAAGGGCAGCACCTTGAGAATGGACCAGCCATTGTCCGGGTTATGAAATGTGACCCGGTCCACGACACCCTTCAGGACCTCGTTGATGTGGCCGGAATCAGACAATGTCTGTGTTCTGTGATTCATATCGGCCCACCATACAGGACACGGCAGCCCAAAACAACTTATTTTGACGGACGTTGCATCCGAAACAAAAAAAGGTGAACAATCTGGACAAATGTGGTATTTGAGGGTTTTGACTAGCAGTTCTTGATCTTTATATTTACGGTGGATTAATTAAGTAATTAAATTCAGTTGGGATCTGTAAAACATTAAATACTTTTAAGGAGAGGGGAAATGAAAAAAACATCACTTCGGTTGATATTATGCCTACTGTTGACATGCATGCTCGCGTTTGCCGGCTGCTCAGGAGAAGAAAAGAAACCCAAACCCAGTCCGGACGAAGCACTTCAAACGCTAAAGGATGGAAATAAACGTTTTCTCGATGAAAAAACCGAATATCCGCACCTGGACAAAGAACGGATGGTGCAATCCAGCCTGGAAGACCAAGGAGACCATGCCTATGCCACCGTCCTGGCCTCTTCCGATTCCCGGGTTCCTGTTGAAGCGATCTTTGATGCCGGAATTATGGATTTGTATGTTGTCCGGGTGCCGGGAAATGTATGCGGCCCCAATGAAGTCAGCGCCATAGAATACGGTATCCAGACTGTCCGTACACCGGTTGTGCTTGTACTTGGCAATACACAATGCGCCTCGGTGACAGCCATCACCCGGGCCATGAACGGACAGACTGTAGAAAGTAAGCTGCCGATGCTTGAAAACATTGAACCTGCAGTTAAAAAAGCCATGGAAAAGTATCCCCAGGCAAAAGGAGATGAAATCATTCCCCTTGCCATCGAAGAAAACATCTACACCAGCATCCGGGATCTGTTCACGCAGAGTCCTGCCACATGCGACCTTGTCAAGGAAGGCAAAGTGAAAGTGGTGGGTGCCATCTATGACGTCAGTGACGGCAGGGTTTACTGGCTTGAGGATGGGACGATAGACGGCATTTTCCAGGAAGTAACAAACCCGGCCGGCGACACCCAGGCAGTGGATGCCCCTGCAGCATCGGATGAGGCGGCATCTGAAGCGCCAGAGATTAAAGAAGAAGCTACTGAGACCCATGGAGAGGCAACTGAGACCGAGGAAGTAGCGCCTGAAGTTCATGAAGATGACGCCAAAGCAATGGCACCCTCAGAAGCCGAAGAAGCCGTTGAGGAACCCCAGGCCCATGAAACGGAAGTCTCCCATGAGGCTGCGCCAGAAGCGCCTGAGACCCAGGAAGTCGCCCCGGAAGCCCATGACGATGCGCCAGAAGCTTCTGAACCGGCAGAGACAGATGAAGCACCTGCTGAACATGAAACCCATGAAGCGCATGACAGTCACAGCCATTCCTAAGTGTCCGGCCCAAAACCTTAAATTTTGTCGATCACGGCGTTGGTATTAAATTTTAGCCCACCTTGTACCCGACAAAATTTCCTGGTTTGCGTTCAGACACGAATTAAATACATGACAGGCCGGAAGGCATCACATGCCTTCCGGCATCATCCAAGACGACAGTTCGCAACAATCCTTGACATATTTTATTCTGAAATGATAAATCAGATTCATTCTACACAATTCAAAAAAGAGTATATTCCATGACGACGGCAACTGACAATTTCACTACATCAGCAAAAACCATTTCACCCGAGGATGTTAAAAAACAGAATCTGATTTCCCAGTGGGCATTTGATACGCGTCCCATATTAGGGCGATTTCATTTATGGCTCGAAGATGTGCGCATTCACTGGTACAGCGACGAATCCAAAAAAAAGATAAAGCGCCGCCACATGGATGCGGTCTCATTCACCGACGGGCGTACCGAAAAAATGCTGGCGGTCACCGCTGCCGTTACCGCCCTGGGTACCCGGCTGTTCGGCCGCTACGGGGAAGGCAAGGGACTGCCTAAAACAGAGCTGAATCTGGTAAAAAAAGATGCCGATGCCATCTCCGCCTACGCCATGAGCGAAAGCCTGTGGTACCTGTCCCGCACCCTGCCGGAAAATCATGCCATCATGGTATGTCTCGGAGAAGGCCTGATGCCCAAGGCCGGTGAAACCGCTGAAATGGGTGCCAATCCCCTGCTGGGATTCGGCAGAATCTATGCCCGGCCCCAGGTGGCTAAATTCCTTGAAGACCGGGTGCTGAGGCTGATCAATGATCCCGAATATGTCTGGGAAAAATTTTCCCGGGATATCCAAAAACGGGACATCACCGTGTGGGGGGCCGCCATCGACACTTTGGAAAACACCTCAAGGTTTGCCAAGGGTGAAACCACAGGACCCATGAGTATTTTTCATTTGTTTGACCAGCCGTTGATCATCAGTGATCAGTATGAAGGATATATGGGGTGCCTTGTTCTGCCGGAAAAGGTTGTGGAAAACGCGGCCTTAAAATCCGTCCTGGTCAATTATTTCACCCCGCGTCAGATGGTAATGGATGCCATCCAGGAAACATTTGAGGGGATAAAGGCGGAAAATGTCCATATCTGGACCCTCACCGGGGACGCCCGTAAGGAGAGAATCGAAAAAATATGGAACCAGTGGCGAGATGCCAGGGCCCATTTGATTGATGAAAACTGGACGCTTCCCACCGGGATCGCGCCGTTCACCGATTCAGGCACCTATGCGCCGACCTTTGCAGTCAAGCCCTGGACCGATGACGCGGGAGAGACCCACCTGATGGTGGTGGATGGATATGCCGCATCAGCCGAGGCCATGCAGGCAGCCAGCCTCTCCGGAATTCTGGGTCTGGATGTATCCCTTGCCGTACTCTCTTCCAAATTCAAGCTGCCCTATGACAAGGATGCCGCTGCCATGAAACTGGATCCCCAGGACAATAATTTTGCAACACGACTGGAACAGGATCTGTTTGAAGGAGATGTGCCCACCGAACTGATCGAAGTTTACCGCAACAGCATCATGGAAGCAAAAAATGCGGGCATCCCCTTAAAACCGCGCACCATCAATGCAAGCGATCTGATCGCCGCAAAAAAATGGCAGACCCTGGCCGTGTCCGGATACATGCTGCCAGATCCCTACAGCGGTGCCCAGGGCGTAAAACAGATCAGCGAGGACACCTGGGAAGTCACTGTTCGGGTCACATCGGAATTCGGAGACAAAGCCATCACCTTTGCCCTTCGTCTGCTGGAACCGTTGCCCCAGAGCAAACTGGTTTTCTCGCCGCTGCTCAACCGTTTTTTTAAGGGGGAGGATTTCAGGACCCGGGCCGTTAAAATTTCAGACTCAGGCAGGATCCGCAATGAACTTCAAACCCTGTGCACCGAAGCGCTGGAGCATTTTGGCGACAAAATGGTTGTTCGTTTTGACAAAATTTCAGCAACGATTTCCGCCGAAGAGCAGGAATTGCTCAAACAAATTCTGGCCTGGTACAAAGAAAATTATCCCATCTGGTTTGAGTGGCTTGAATTGTCCATTTAAATTGCAAAGAATTAGTTACGACGGGATCATAACATAGAAGAACATCCTTAAGGATCAAAACATCCGTGGGGGATTTAACTTTGATTAAATTCCCCCACTAAGATATTTAAGGGTAACGCCAATAATTTCATTTCGTTGTCGTTTTAACTATCCTCAATAACAATATATGCCATGGTCTGGTTCAACAACTGATACGCGATCTCCCCGAATGTCATGGGGCCCGTAATATCAGCCGTTTTCTTTCCTTCAAGTTCGGCATAAAGATAGTTCAATATGCAGTTGCATGAAAAGAAGACCGTATCACCAATCTCTTTAGGAATCAGTTGATTGAATTCAGAAACGTAATCGGATACCGGCCTTGCAATTTTATACTCCACTTCCTGAAACACCGGTGCATACAGATGAACTGTTTTTTGGGCCTCATCAACACTTTGAAAACTCGTATTGATCATTGCGCCGTACATATCCGCCACCAGAGGCAGCCTTGTATCAATATTTTTACCCAGGATATACTCGGCAAAGTTCACCGATTCTCCATTGACAACCGCATCTTTAATTGAAAAGCCTTCCTGGTTGAACGTTATCGTATCCCCATCTCCACTTTCAAAGAGATTGATAATGTTCACCTGGGCCATTTTATTTGAGGGCAGCCCAATGTGCATGACCACAGCGGAATCCGTATAACTTTTTCCGGTATTCCCGTTATAGATCTTTGGCGTGCTTTGTCCCAACTCATCTAAGAATACGCCGGAAATCCATCCGATGAGCGGCTTTGTTGCAAATTCAGGATAATTGGGGCCATCAATGGAAAATGAGATGTGGGTGGGACTTGTCGCCGGAATAATGATAAAAGAAAATCCGTTGCCGGGAGCGTCTGTATAAACGCTGCTCAAGGCATCTTTTGAGTAGACTTGAACATCAACAGAGTCCACATAATCGGCAAGTTCTGTCACAAACACCTTGTCCTGTGTAAATTTTCCCCCATCCGCATCCATAAAATAGGGTATGGTGCCTGCAATCCACTGACCTTTTGGAAGATCATTGAGTACCTTTTCATCGGCGGCAAGAATCATTTTTTTGCCGGCCGTGATTAACTTAACGACCTCGTTTTTGTCTAATGTCTTTTTGATCATTATTATACCCCTTATCCAAAAATAGTTTCTATATCACCTACAACTTTAGGTAAGTGATCATTCTTTTTAAAAAAATCAATCAGTTCACTGGTACATTCAGAAACGGTGGCGTCTGTGGGGCTTTTTTTGTACTTCATATTCAATCGCCCCAAAAGCAATTTCAATCCTAAAAATTGAATGTTTGGTTTGTTATCACCTGATATGACTTTTTTCCATTTTGGATCATTGGGAGTTGGAATCGCCATTTAAGTCTTCCTTTATGTTGGGGTTTTAGGGTTGATTTCTTTTGTTGCGCAATGACATAAAACGGGCAACCCCATGACACGCGCTGATGATTCGAAATCAACCCTTTTTTTTGAAACGTTATAGAGCCGCCTTATAGATGCCGATTACTTCATCCAGAGTCGGGGTTCTGGGGTTTGTAATCCCGCAGGCGTCTTTCATGGCGTTTTCCGCCATGATCTTTAGATCTTCTGTTTTTACACCCAATTCCGTCAAGTCGGCTGGGATACCAACATCGGCAGACAGTGTCCTGATCGCCTCCAAAGCCACGTCTGCGGCATCGCGAACAGAAAGGCCGTCGATGTTCTCGCCTAGCGCCACGGCAATATCTGCATATCGATCCAGTCTGGAAATCAAATTAAACTCGGAGACATGGGGCAGTAAAATGGCATTGCAGACGCCATGGGGCAGGTCATAATAACCTCCCAATTGGTGGGCCATGGCATGGACATATCCAAGACTTGCATTGTTGAAGGCCATACCGGCCAGGTATTCGGCATAGGCCATGTTATCTCTGGCAACGACATCCTGACCATTGGCAACCGCCGGCCGCAGATTATCGGCGATGAGCTCAATGGATTTGATGGCACACGCATCCGTGACCGGAGTGGCAATGGTGGAGACGTAGGCCTCCACGGAATGGGTTAATGCATCCATTCCAGTGGCTGCGGTCAACGCCGGCGGCATCCCCATCATAAGCAACGGATCATTGATCGCAATGGCCGGTGTCACCCGCCAGTCCACAATGGCCATTTTGACCTTTCGACTGGTATCGGTGATGATGCAGAATCGGGTCATTTCGCTGGCTGTACCGGCGGTTGTGTTAATCGCGATAAACGGCGGCATGGCTTTGGTGGATTTATCAACCCCTTCAAAATCATGGATCTTACCGCCGTTGGTCGACACAATACCAATGCCTTTACCGCAGTCATGGGAGCTTCCGCCACCCAGCGTGATAATCATGTCACAACCGCTTTTTTTAAAAATCTCAACCCCTTCGGCAACATTTTTATCTGTTGGGTTGGGGACGGTTTCGTCATAAATCACTGCCTTTGCGCCCATTCCCTCTTCGATCAAATCACTGATCTGTTTAGTCAAACCGCAAGCGGTAATTCCCTTGTCGGCAACAATGAAAGGCTTTGAAACGCCAAGGCTTTTCATCTGATTGCAAAGTTCTTTGTGTGCACCAATACCCATCAGGGTAACTGTTGGAATAAAAAAACCATAAACTGCTTCTCTTCCTGCCATGTTATCGTCTCCCTTTGAATTTAACATCATGGCTGTAGGCCACCCATGATGAATCACAGAAAATTCCCGCGGCCCCTGCGAAAGAAGGGCTGGGGGAGGCACGCTATTAAAAATCAATTTTAAACGTCAAAATTGAGCGTGTTTTGTGTTTATCACGCCATATTTTTTTGATTGAGTTCGAATTCGCAGTTGTTAGAGATAGAGTTTGAGAATAGATTTAAGAGTACTGTTTATTCTTTTTTTTTTCAACAATTTTTCAAAAATTTGCCAAGGGAAAATTTCATGCAAAAAGAACGATTGTCCTTTGTCCTTCTTTACAAAAACTTAACCGGGCGTCACAGCAACTTTTTTATATTTTAGCATGTTTTTCATGTTTCATCCGCTCAATGCTTAAAACGGCGTGTTCCTTGACATTGGCAATGTGGCGGGTCAGCACATCTTTTGCCCCTTCCAGGTTGCCTGCGGCAATATCATCATACAGCCGGACATGCTCGGCATCCACCCGCTCCATGGGAGTGACAAAAAGAACGTTGCCCCGGTATTTCAAATAAAGAAGATCAAACAGGTCTTTGAGACTGGCCACCTTTAACCGATTTCCGGACAGTTGTGCCAGCGTCATGTGAAATTCCATATCCTTGAGCAACCGGTCTTTCAAAAAAATATCCCGGACCGCTTCCAAATGATTGTCCAGGGCTTTTTTCAATTTTTTCAGTTTTGTTTTGGTCATCCCTGAAATGGTATCCGGCAAAAGAGAGACCTCAATGAGCTGCCTGAAATCATAAATCTCGATGACCTCTGAAAGGCTGATATTTTCCGTATAATATCCCCGGTTGGGTTCATGGCGGACCAGGCCCTGAATCTCAAGGCGCTTGAGGGCCTGGATCACCGGAGTGGTACTCATATTTAAGCGTTTGGCCAGGTCACAGTAGGAGATCTTCTGGCCCGGGATGATTTCGTTCAAAAAAAACATACGCCGGATGCCGTTGTAGGCTTCTAACGTGAAATCATCTTTGGATTTTTTACTTTTTGTTCCCATAATCCCCTTCATTATACCAACACCCGGGTAAAAGCAACGAAAATCAGGCGGTTATCATCTATATTTTCAACGATAAATTCATATATATTTATTTGTAAATACCTTGACAAATATAGCACTTACAAGTAAATTTTCAATTAATTTGATCACATATCTAATCAAATATATGATATGAAAAACAAGGAGAAAAAAAATGGCATTAGCATTCATGGAAGGCAATGAGGCCGTTGCCCGGGGAGCCATCGCGGCAGGCTGCAATTTTTTTGCGGGCTACCCCATCACCCCGGCCACCACAATCTTCAATAATATGCTTAAAATGCTGCCGCCCAAAGGTGGTATCTGTATGCAGGGCGAAGATGAGATCGCGTCCATGGGATACTGCATCGGTGCTGCCATGGCTGGAAAAAAGGCGCTAACCGCCACCTCCGGCCCCGGCATCAGCCTCTATTCGGAAAACATCTCCTTTGCCGTTGGCAGTGAAATCCCCCTAGTCATTGTGGATGTGCAACGCTTAGGCCCGTCAACAGGGTCTGCTACCCGGGGAGCGGATGCCGATATCCAGTTCCTGCGCTGGGGCAACACCGGCGGCGTGCCGGTCATTGTACTGACCCCCAAGGATGTCAAAGAGTGCTATACGCTCACCTACACGGCCTTCAACTATGCCGAACGGTTCCGGTGCCCCGTATTTATCGCATCTAACAAAGAGATCGGCATGACCAAGGAGACCTTTGACATGGATACCCTTGTGCTGCCCAGAAAGGTGGAGCGAACCCGGTTTGAAGGGCAAAACTTCCTTCCCTTTGCCGCTGATCCGGACAAAGCGCCCCCATTCCTTCCCATTGGCGGCTCAACCCTGGTGCGCCAGACCTCCTCCACCCATGGCCCGGACGGGTATATTACCATTGATCCGGACGCCATTGCAGCCGCCCAGCAGCGTCTGAGAAATAAAATTCACGCGTTCAGGGATGAAATTTCTTTGTACGAAAAAAATATTTTACCCGGCACCGACACCCTGGTGATCTCCTACGGCATTACCAGCCGGGCCGTGGATGATGCGGCCAAGGCCATGGCCGAAAACGGCCGGCCCGTATCGACCCTCTCCTTGAAAACCATCTGGCCGGTTCCCGAACAGATATTGATCTCCGCTGCCCAACAATTTTCCCGCATCCTTGTGGTAGAGATGAACCTGGGCCAGTATGTCAACGAAATCCGCAGGGTGCTTTGCGGCAAAAAGATTGATTTTTACGGCCAGATGAATGGGACATTAATTTCCCCGGCAAAAATTATGGAGGCCATTGACAATGAATAGCTATCTGAATGAAAATCGCCCCCCGGTATTCTGTCCGGGCTGCACCCACGACCGGATCACTAAAAGTTTGAATAAAACCTTTGTAAACATGAACCTTGCCACGGATAAAATCGTTATTGTTACGGACATTGGATGCTCGGGCCTGTTTGACACCTTTTTCAATGTTCATGCCCTGCACGGGGTCCATGGCCGGGCATTGACCTATGGCATGGGACTGAAGATGGCAAATCCATCTTTGAACGTCATTGTAACCATGGGTGACGGCGGTCTTGGCATTGGCGGTGCCCATGTGCTGTCTGCCTGCAGAAAAAACCTGGATATGACCCTGATCATTTTGAATAACTTCAACTTCGGCATGACAGGGGGCCAGTATTCGGCCACCACGCCCGAAGACGCCGTGGTGGGATCAGAATTTCTCAACCATGCCGAAATTCCCATCGATATCTGCAAAGTGGCAAAGGCATCTGGAGCCACCTATGTCTCCCGGTTCTCGGGCATGGACGCCCAATTGCCCGAAGAACTTGAACGGGCCATCCGGCACAAAGGGTTTTCCGTAGTGGAGACCCTGGGACTTTGCACGGGCCGATACACCAAACGCAATAAACTGACACCCAAAACCATTGACGAAATGATCCTGTCCGCCCCGCCGGCCGAAGGGATTGTACCGGAAAACCAACGCCAGGAATACGGCGAACGTTACCGTGCCCTGGCCGCAGAAAAAACAAAGTTCCCGGAACCCTTGATCATTGACAAAGAATTTAAACCGCTGGAAAACCGGCGCTGGGGAATTCTCATTTTAGGGTCTGCGGGCATGCGCATTATCACGGCCGGGGATATTCTATGTTATGCGGGTATTGCCGCAGGATTCAACGCCTCCATCAAAAATGACTACAATATTACAGTGCTGCGCGGACAGTCCGTTTCTGAAATTTTGCTTGACCCTGATCCCATCGGCTATACCGGCCTGGACTCACCGGACGTGGTCCTGGCACTAAGTGACGAAGGGGTTGCCCGCAAAATAAAAATTTTTGCCGGCCTTACCCCTGATGCCTTTGTGCTTAAGGAAAAAAGCGTCAGCATCCCGGACACTGCCGCCCAGGTGGAAGAGATTGATTTTAAAACATTAAAAATCGGAAGGCAGGACTGGGCTCTGGCATCCCTGGGCATCCTTGCGAAAAAGGAAGTGGTCCTGACAAAAGAGATGCTGCTTTCATCCCTTAAATCGAGATTCAGCCCCAAGGTGTTCACTCTGGCCGAAGAGACCCTTGACAAAGTGATCTGATCTTATTTTAATTTCAAGGCCTGTAAACCGTTACGGGCCTTGAAAACAATTTATTTACCTGAAATTCAATAGTACTTTTAACTCACCTAAACCATAGATCACCAGACAGCTGGAATCCATTTTGGTTATCGCAATAATCCACGGTGCCCTCGGCCATAATGTTAGCTTCGCTAATATTCCTAAAGAAACCCCTGCCAATTACAATTTTCGTTATCAATTCAGTAGTCAGGAGAGAACAGGTATTATCGCCATCAACGCCTGTGTAGAATGCTATATCCCCATCAGTTATAAAAAGACTCCCATCTTCAAAGATAGCCATGTGCATCAAATAAACTTCATTCTCCGATGATCCGGTAATGATCCCAATGAGGCTCCCGGTTTCATCAAATACCTTCTCTTCTCCATCATACAACTGCAGATTAATAGTCCCCAGTTGAATTAATTCTGATAAGCTTGTCGTTTCCACGTCTCCCGTTGCCGTGTAATGACGATCGTAAGATAGCGCTGTCCCATACCAAAAGATAAAAAACAAAAAAGAAAGTACAAAAATTGTTTTTTTCATAAAAAAACCCTCCTGAATAATAGTAAAATAAGGTCTATACACTGAACCAATGTAGTGCCTGTAATGCCAACAAATTTTAAAAACCATGAAATCCCCAAGTCCTTATCACTATTTTTTCGCGTTGTGTATCAGGGAATCCCTTATTTTCTCATTTTAAAAATTTGTATAGTAAATTTTCATATATCATGTAAGCGTATATCCTACACATAACGAATAAATTAAACCATATTACTTTACACGATATGCCGACATAAAAATTAGGCCTTTGGCCGATTGGTAGAACATTGCCGGCCTGGTATAAATGACAGTTTTCAAAATTACAGACCGTTCTTGAGTTTTTTGTCTTAAGGGCAAGGCAGAAGCGGAATTTAACATCAGGATGTGGAATAAACTTTAACCGGGAGGAACCCAATGACGTTGCAAAACTTTTATAAAGAGGTGATGGCACTCAATAAGATCCAGGATATGCCCCAACGCGAAACCCAGGCAAAAACGTTTTTTGAAAAACTGAATTCAGCCGAGCTGCCCCGAACCTTTAACTGGGCCCAGGAAGTCTTCGAAGATATACACGTCAAAGAACGCCCGGATCAGTTGGCACTTATCTGGGCCGACCTGCATACAGACGAGGAACAGCAGTATACCTATACCCAGCTGGCAGAAAACGGCAACAAGGTCTTAAATTACCTTCGCAAAAAGGATGTCGAAAAAGGCGACAACCTATATATGCTGACCCCCATTGTCCCGGAAACCTGGTTTGCCTCCTTTGCTGCCATCAAAGGCGGTCTTGTCGCGGTTCCCACAGCCACAACCATGACCGAACGCGAAATCCAGTTCCGCTTTGAAGCGTACCCACCAGATGTCATTATGGCCCATGAGAGCCTGGCTGACCTGGTGGACGATGCCCTGGCCAAGGCCGGCTGTACGCCAAAGGCCAAAATTATCCTTGGCGCAAAACAGGGATGGACATCCTATCCTGAGATTGCAAACGAGTCCGCCCAGGCATCCCCTGCAACCATTAACAGTGAGGACGTTCTGTTCTGCTTTTTCACCTCCGGCACCACAGGGCTCCCCAAGCGGGTGGGCCACTCGGCCATCTCCTATCCTCTTGGCCATATGTCCACCGCCGTGATCCTTGGCCTTGAGCCTGGCGGCATTCATCACAACCTGAGCGCGCCCGGATGGGCCAAATGGGCATGGAGCAGCTTTTTTTGCCCCTTTAACGTTGGCGGCACCGCCACAGGCTTTAACTTTACCACCCTGGATATTAAAAAATATTTAAGCTTTGTGGACAAGTACAAGGTCAACTCATTCTGCGCTCCGCCCACGGCCTGGCGCGCCTTTGTGGGCCTTGACCTGACAGCCTACGATTTTTCAAACCTGAAGTATTCCTTGAGTGCAGGCGAACCGTTGAACCCGGAAGTTATCGACCAATGGCAGGATGCCACGGGCACTGAAATCCGAGATTTTTACGGCCAGACCGAATGCACGGCCATGATCGGTAATCCCCCCTGGATGGAAGGTAAAATGCGCCTGGGTTCTTTTGGATATCCCTCATTCATGTACGATGTCATCTTAACCGATGACGAAGGCAAAGAGATCACGGAGCCGGACACCACCGGCCACATCGTAATTCGTCTTTCCAACTGGCGCGCCATTGGACTGTTTCAGGAATATATCGATAACGAGGCAAAAACATCCGAAGCATTTAAGCACGGCATGTATTTCACAGGAGACAAAGCCACCTTTGACAAAGACGGATACTGGTGGTTTGTGGGCCGTGCCGACGATGTCATCAAAACCAGTGATTACCGGGTGGGCCCCTTTGAGGTGGAAAGCGCCCTGATTGAGCACCCGGCCGTCATGGAGACTGCCGTGGTGGGCGTGCCGGACCCCAAACGCCACCAGTTGGTAAAAGCATTTGTGATCCTGGTGCCGGGCCAGAAACCGTCAAAAGAACTGGCCCTGGAACTGTTCAAGCACACCATTGATGTACTGGCCAAATTCAAGATCCCCAGAATTATTGAGTTTGTGGAGGTCCTGCCCAAAACAATCTCCGGTAAAATCCGGCGTATAGAGCTTCGGGCCAATGAGGAGACCAAAACCTCTGGCCAGGAAACTGAATTCTTTTATCATCAGTTTCCTGAATTAAGCTCAAAAAACAAATAATCTTTACGTTGTAAAACATAAAGTCTTGCAGGCGGCGGGTTTGGAAAAAAACTGCCGCCTGCTTTTTTAACGACATCCGTCCGGGACACCAATTAGTCTTTTTCTTTCAAAACATCAAACCGTTTGAAATTCCAACGAAATAAAAAAATATTTTTTCATTTAACCGTCTAATGAAGTTGAAAACAACTTTATTTTGTGCAAATATACGAAATCGTCAACTGCGAAGGCCTTGGGCCTGCATTGCCGGACAGGCTTTTTTTTAAGGTCTCTCATTCATTGGCCTTTGAACCTGCAACACCATTCAAAAGCAGGGTCAGAGCCGGAAAGGACTGAAGATCCATGCAAGAAGAAAAAGCGCAGCAGATTATCAAATCCATCCTCAAACCAATGGATATCCAAATCAATGGAAATCGCCCCTGGGACATTCAAATCAACAATCCCCTGTTTTATCGGAGAATCATGGCAGGCGGCTCTTTGGCCCTGGGGGAAAGCTATATGGACGGATGGTGGGATTGCAAGGCTCTGGATGAATTTTTCAAACGAATTCTTGAATTTAGACTGGATAAAAAAGTCAAATCCCTGAAGCCGCTTATCCTCTGGGAAATGCTCAAAGCCCGGGTGATGAATGTCCAAAGCAAAACCCGGGCGTTTATCATCGGGCAACGGCATTACGATATCGGCAACGCCCTGTTTAAAATCATGCTGGATGAAGGGCTCAACTATTCATGCGGATATTGGTACAATGCAGATAATCTGGATGCGGCCCAGACCGGAAAGCTCGATCTGATCTGCCGTAAAATTGGCCTTGAACCCGGGATGAAGGTTCTGGATATCGGCTGCGGTTGGGGCGGATTCGCAAAATATGCGGCCCAGACCTACGCGGTCACCGTCAAGGGGGTCACCGTTTCAAAAGAGCAGGCAGAATATGCCCGGCAACAATGCCAGCACCTTGATGTGGAAATTGAGCTGTCCGATTACCGCAACTTAAATGAAAAATATGATCGAATTGTTTCCATCGGCATGTTTGAACACGTGGGATGGAAAAATTACAGGACCTTTATGAACGTGGTCCACCGGTGCCTGAAAGATGACGGACTGTTTCTTTTACACACCATCGCAGGAAACACCCCGGCCAAAGAAACGGATCCCTGGATCAACGCATATATCTTCCCCAATTCCATGCTCCCTTCGGCAAGCCAGGTATCCCAGGCCGCAGAAGGCTTATTTATTCTCGAAGACCTGCATAGCCTGGGCCGGTATTATGACAGAACCCTCATGGCCTGGTATGAAAACTTCACCCAGAACTGGAATTCCATCAAAGACCAATACGACATGCGTTTTTTCCGCATGTGGACCTATTACCTTCTCTCCTGCGCAGCCAGTTTCAGGGCCAGACGCAACCAGCTGCTGCAGTTTGTCTTTTCCAAAAATGGAATTAACCGTGTGTTTCGCAGCGAAGGGGAATTGTTTTTATGACAGACGGTAATAATTGCCGGTAAACCAGGCAATTATTGCTGTTTAAAAGACGGCTTAAAACAGCAGGATCAGGCAAAAAGCCGAGATAAAAGCGCCATTATCATTTTCTTTTCTTAAGGCACAGGAATTGCTGTATCAAAACATAACGATACAGGACACCGTGACCCTATGAACGAAAGGAAAACATAATGACTATCATATCCAGTGATTATTCAGGCCTCAATGCCTATGCCGGGACCAGCCTGTCCAGCCTTTTGCCGAGCACATCATCCACCGGCAAAAATGAGGAGGATTCAACAACCGGCTTACTCAACAGTTCGGATAGTGTAACCTTGTCCGAAGAAGCGCTGGCTGCTGCCAACCGGGAATCATTAGGACTTCCGGCAACAGGTGTATTGACGTTGTCTGATTTTAAAGCCACTGCAACCGAGCAGGAAGAAGTAATTTCCACCTTTTTGGACTCAGCCATGGAAAGCCTGGGCATTGATGCCGACCAGCAGGTGTCATTATCTTTGAACAGCGACAATGAGATTGAAGTGGAAAACACGTTTGCAGGCAGCGATGAACTTGAGGAGCTCTTAAACACAAGCAGCGAATTTGGCAAGGCCTTTACCGGGTTAACGGCAAGCAACGAAGTGTTGGATTTTGCCGATTACCTCCAGGAGAAAGTGAGCAGCACCAGCCTGGTGGATTACATGAATGATGACACCTCTGACACGGATCTTCTTTCCCTGGCCGCCGAATATGCCGGCATCAAAGCGGCTTCCTGCTCCCTGGAGACCCTGTGGCGTATCAGCCATGAGGCAACACCCTATACCTATGAATATAATTAGCCGCCCAATGCATTGATATTTTACTGCCGATTTGGTCCAATAGTTTGAAATTGAATAATGATTGCTGTTCACAACGTCCCCTTAAAAAACATTATCCATTGATTCAACACTCTTTTTGAGATAAAAATGATTCCTTAATGCAGACATGAAGTCTGTGGTTTAAAATAAATTTATTGTTTTTTTCGAACCCGGCCAAGAAGGTTGAGATGTATACCGGTAACGCAGTTTTGCGTATTTTTTATATTTTAAAGGATTCACAGGAGAAAAAAACGATGAAAAAATCACTGATCACATCGGGACTCATGTTTCTTGGTCTTATCTTTACTGCCGTAACTGCCCAGGCTCACTACGGCATGGTTATCCCTTCGGAGAATATGGTCATGCCCGATGACGACCGCACCGTTCATATCACAGCCTCATTTTCCCATCCTTTTGAAGGGGTCGGAATGGAACTTGTTACCCCCAAGGTATTTGCCGTACGCGCAAACGGTGAAACACAGGATCTTTTAGGCACATTGAAACAGGCAAAGGTCATGGACCACACAGCCTGGAAAACAGATTACCAAATCAAACGCCCCGGCGTATATATGTTTTATATGGAACCCAAACCCTATTGGGAACCTGCCGAAGACTGCTTTATCATTCATTACACCAAAACCGTCGTGACCGCCTTCGGTGACGACGAAGGCTGGGACCAGGAAATCGGGCTGAAAACAGAAATCGTTCCCTTATCCAAACCGTTTGCACAGTATGCCGGCAATGTATTCCAGGGCATCGTAAAGCTGGACGGCAAAGTTGTCCCTTACGCAGAAGTTGAGGTGGAATACTACAACCAAGACGGCAAATCCGAAGCCCCCACCGATTATATGGTGACCCAGACCATCAAGGCCGATGGCAACGGCGTTTTCACCTATGCAGCACCCAAAGCCGGATGGTGGGGATTTGCGGCGCTCAATGAAGCGGATTTTACCCTTAAGGCGGATGGGCAGGATAAGGGTGTTGAATTAGGTGCCGTAATCTGGGTAAAATTCGAAGACTGGAAAACAAAATAAGAAGGTATTATGCATATTTCAGAAGGTGTTCTTTCCGCGCCAGTTTTAGGGGCCGGGATGGCGCTGGCCGTTGCCGGTACCGCCATTGGTTTAAAACAACTCAAAGAAGATAAAATTCCACAGGCCGCTATTTTATCGGCTGCTTTTTTTGTGGCGTCTCTGATTCATGTGCCCATCGGGCCTTCCAGTGTTCACTTGATTCTCAACGGCATTCTTGGCTTGATGCTCGGCTGGGTTGCCTTCCCGTCTATTTTGATCGCATTGCTGCTCCAAGGGGTACTGTTCCAGTTCGGCGGCATCACCACTCTGGGGGTCAACACGGTGATCATGGCTACCCCTGCGGTGGTCTGTTATTACCTGTTTGCAGGTTTGGTCCACAAAGCGGGCGCAATATCCTATGCCGCCTCCTTTGCCTGTGGATTTTTAAGCGTTTTTTTCAGCGGCCTGCTGGTAGGCGCAGCCTTGATGTTTACCCAGGAAAGTTTTTTAGAGGTGGCCTGGGCCGTTGTTGTCGCCCATCTTCCGGTCATGTTCATCGAAGGCCTTGTGGCGCTGTTCTGTGTCAGTTTTCTCAAAAAGGTGCAGCCGGAACTTCTGCCCAAATGGGCTGAAGCGCAACAGCAGGCACAAATGGACAGCAGGACCCAAATGGTGGAAAAGCAGGTATAAGGCCTGTGATTAACCTTTTTATGGTGAGTAATAATGAAGTATCGTAAATATTTTATAAAACTGTCCTGCCTGATGCTCTTTTTAATTCTTTCAAGCGGAAATGCCCTGGCCCATAAGGTCACGGTGTTTGCCTGGGTGGAAGGAGACACTGTTTTAGGGGAAAGTAAATTCAGCGGCGGTAAAAAAGCCCAGAACGCTGAAGTCATTGTCCGGGACATGAACGATAAAGAACTTTTGCGAACGCGGACCAACGAAAAAGGGGACTTTTCATTCCCGGTTCCTGCTGAAAAAACCGCCATGCGCATTGAACTCATTGCCGGCATGGGACACAAGGCCGAATGGACCATTCCCCTGGAAGATTTGGGAGAATTCAGTGCAGACAAAAATATCCCGGAAGAAGCGCTAAAAACACCTGAATCAGAGACAACGCCCAATTCAGGACAGGCGGCACAGATGCCGGCAACAATAGATTCGGCCCAGTTGGAAGCCATCGTGGAAAAGGCTGTGACCAAGGCGCTGAATAAAAAAATCACACCACTGACAAAGATGGTGGCGGATTTGGAGCAAAAAGGCCCGTCCATGAATGAAATTCTTGGGGGGATCGGATACATATTCGGCCTGATGGGCGTAGCCATCTATTTTTCATCCCGCAAAAAACAATCGTAACAACACCCATGGGCTGACCTGACGCACAGCGGATAGGTTCAGCCCACGATAAAGGTTGAAAAATCCTACGCATCTTATCCAGACTTTCCTGTAAAAGAACACCCCATGATTGAAGAAATATTTTCCTCCGGACATTCATTTATTCACAGAACTGATCCCAGATGCAGGGTGTTTGCAGCGGCCCTGCTGTGTTTTGTCATTGCCCTGGGTCATACAATCCCCATGCTGTGGACAGGACTCGGCCTTTCTATGATCCTGGTACTATGGGCACGTTTAAACCTTATCCTGGTATTCAGGCGTCTGCTTGTCATCTGGGGATTCCTGCTTTTTTTGTGGGCTGTTTTACCCTTTACCTATGAGGGAGACGTGGTCTGGCGAATGGGAAAACTGGGTGCCACCCGACAGGGCATTGACCTGTGCACGGCAATCAGCATCAAATCCAATGCCATTCTGCTGGTGTTCATTTCCCTGGTCACCACCATGAATTTCAGCACCCTGGGGTATGTCTTGAATTTTTTTAAGATTCCCCGAAAACTTGTGCACCTGCTCCTGCTGACATACCGATATATTTTTGTTATTGAGCAGGAGTACAGGCGCTTGGTCCGGGCGGCAAAACTGCGCAGTTTTCGTCCCGGGACCAATATGCACACCTACCAGACCTATGCCTATCTGTGCGGCATGCTGTTTGTCCGGGCATCGGCCAGGGCCCAAAGGGTTTACAATGCCATGAAATGCAGGGGATTTGCAGGACGATTTTCCTGTCTGCATGAATTTGCCCTTTCCCCTGCAGACAAAATATGGACTTTAGCGGTTTTTTGTGCCACCGCCAGCCTGATTTATATGGAGATCAATTTATGACCACATCCCAACCCATCCTGCGCCTTAAAAACATCTGTTTCAGCTACCCGGGTCAGGGCCGGGTGTTAGACCATCTAAGCCTTGAGATCAACCCCGGGGACCGAATCGGGTTAGTGGGTCCCAACGGCAGTGGAAAAACCACCTTGTTTCATATTATTATGGGGTTGATTGCACCCTCTTCGGGGACCATTGAATTTTTCGGGAAACCTGTAAAAAACGAAAAAGATTTCCGGGAGGTTTACAAAAAAGTGGGCCTGATGTTCCAGGATGCCGATGACCAGCTGTTCAGCCCGACGGTTCTGGAGGATGTGGCCTTTGGGCCACTTAATTTGGGCAGATCAAAAGCCGAGGCCAAAAGCATTGCCCAATACACCCTGGAACGGTTGGGCATCGCTCACTTTGAAAATCGGGTGACCCACAAACTGTCCGGCGGGGAAAAGCGGCTGGTTGCTCTGGCCACGGTGCTTTCCATGGAGCCGGAACTCCTGCTTTTAGACGAACCCAGCACAGGACTTGATGAAAAAACAAAAGCCATTCTGATTGAAGTATTGAACCGCCTTGACCTCTCCTACATCCTGATCTCCCATGAAGGTGAGTTTATGTCACAGGTTACCGATACCATGTTCATGATGGAAAAGGGTCAGTTGACAAAAGATGCCCATATTCACAGCTACATTCATACACATCCCAACCCCGGGCAGCGCCATTGATTTTTTGCCTGTAACGACATTGACCATTCACATTTTCACCATCACAGGCCACCTTATACGAGAATACAAAAAATGAAAATTATTGCATGAATGGTCATGTCAGTCTATAGTTACGGATTTGTGAATAGTATCAGCTATGAAGAAAACTATAGGAAATTGTCATACAAAAAGGAAGGGAAAGAAACTTGAATAAAATCATTCGTTTTTTTGCAATCATATCATTGACATCTTGCCTGGCCCTGGGATTCACCACCCAGGTTTTTGCTAAAAATATTCTACTGAAAGTACCCTGCTCGGTACCGTTCAGCGTACCAATTCTGGGCCAGGATATTGTGGGCACCATTGCCGACACCATCAACAAATCCTCCAACGGCACACTGAAAGTCAAACTCTATGCGCCCGGCAAACTTGTGCCGTCCCTGGAGGTGCTTGATGCGGTCAGTTCGGGTAAAACCAATGCCGGATATACGGCCGCATTTTACTATGCGGGCAAGAACCCTGCCAGTGTCCTTTTCAGCACCTTTCCCTTTGGACCGACGCCGGAAGAGTATATTGCCTGGTATTATTACGGCAACGGCCTAAAACTCTACCAGGAGATGTATGACTACTATGGATATAACGTCAAGGTGCTGCCGGCCGGCATCATCAGTGCCGAAACTTCGGGCTGGTTCACCAAGCCCATTGAAAAGGTTGAAGATCTTAAAGGGATTAAGATGCGGATTTCCGGCCTTGGCGGTCAAGTGTTGACCAAGCTGGGTGTCTCCGTCACCATGCTTCCGGCAGGTGAAATTTTCCAGGCCCTGGAAAAAGGGCTGATCGATGCCACGGAATTTTCCATGCCCGTGTGCGATGCGCCTCTGGGCTTTTATAAAGTGGCCAAATACAACTACTACCCCGGCTGGCATCAGCCTTCAACCGTCCAGGAACTGTTGATCAACAAGGAGACCTGGAATGCCATGGATGAATCCCAGCAAACCCTGATCGAAACTGCCTGCATGGCGGCCACCCTGAAATCCCTGGCCCTGAGCAACGGCATGCAGGGTAAAATCATCAAGGAAAACGCGGAAAAGCATGGGGTAAAAAACCTGTACTGGTCCGATGAGATGCTGGCGGCCTTTGAAGCGGCCTGGAAAGAGGTGGTTGCGGAGGAGATAGCCAAAGACCCCATGTTCAAAAAAACCTGGGAAGACCTGGAACAGTTCAGGGCCGAATATAAAAAATGGGCTGATGTGGGATTTTTACCCCGGTAATTTATTGTGAATACACTTGTCAATATCATTGAAAAGACCATTATCCGCATCGGCAAGGCCGTATCCTGGGTCAATGTCCTGCTGATCCTGGTTATCCTGATCCAGGTGGTGATGCGATACCTGTTCTCCTTCAGCTCCGTGAAGCTTGAAGAACTGCAGTGGCATCTGTATGCCGTGGGTATTATGGTGGGCCTCTCCTATGCCCTGACCGAAAACACACATGTGCGCCTGGATTTGCTCCACGGCAGATTTCGAAAGAAAACCCGGGCATGGATTGATATCATCGGATTGATTGTGCTCGTACTGCCCTGGTGTTACGTGATCCTCTACCACGGCTTTGATTTTGTGGCCGCCTCGTGGCGGGTCAAAGAAGCATCGGCCTCTCCCACAGGGTTGAGTTGTTATTACATTATAAAATCCGTGATTCCCATAAGCTTTGGCCTGCTGACGCTTTCGGCGTTGGCCCGTATTTTAAAACAGATTCTGGTGATTGCCGGAAAAGAGGTGGCCCCATGACCCATGAAGACATCCTGGTCATTGCCATGATGGCCTCATTTATCGGGCTGCTGTTCACAGGTTTTCCCATTGCTCTTATTCTAGGCGGGGTATCTATCCTCTTTGCCGGCATCGGTTATGTTTCCGACCTTTATTTTGGCACCATGACCGGCCTGGATTTCATGTCCATCGGCATGGAGGTCAACCGGATCTTTGCCATCATGGACAACTGGATCATGGTGGCCCTGCCCATGTTTATCTTCATGGGCCTGATGCTGGACCGATCCGGCATAGCCGAACATATGATGCAAAATATCCAACTTTTGTTCGGCAGGGTCCGGGGCGGGCTTGCCATCACGGTCACGCTCATCGGCATTATCCTTGCGGCCAGCACCGGCATCATCGGGGCCTCGGTGGTTCTGTTGGGACTGTTATCCATGCCGGTGATGCTCAACCAGGGATACTCCAAACCCCTGGCCTGCGGCACCATCTGCGGTGCAGGCACCTTGGGAATCCTTATCCCACCCTCCATTATGCTGGTCATGATGGCGGACAGACTGGGGGTTCCCGTGGGGGATCTGTTCATGGGCGCGCTGTTCCCCGGCCTTGTACTAGCAGCCCTTTATATGGTTTATATTCTTGTTCTGGCCTGGATTTCCCCCCAAAAAGCCCCCCTGGTACCGAACCAGCCGGACCTAACCTGGAAACTTGTGGGCTCAGCCCTGAAAACCTGTATACCGCCGATGATCTTGGTATTTGCCGTTCTGGGCACCATATCATTCGGCATGGCAACGCCCACCGAAGCCAGCGGAATCGGGGCTTTAGGCGGCCTGATCCTCACCATTGTCAACGGCCGGTTCAATTTCAAGGTGTTGAAAGAAGTGGTCCACCAGACCTTCAGCATCACGGCCTATATTTTTGCCATTGTCATCGGGGCCACCTGTTTTGCCCTGGTATTGCGGGAACTGGGCGGTGACGCTCTGGTGGAAGAGACCCTGACAAGTCTGCCCTTCGGGCCTTACGGCATTGTGGCTTTTATCCTTGGGATTGTATTTTTCCTGGGATTTTTCCTGGACTGGATTGAAATCACCCTGATCATCCTGCCCCTGCTGGCACCGGTCGTCCCGTCCCTGGGCATAGATCTTGGCATCTGGCCCAACATAGACAACCCCACCCTGATCTGGTTCGCCATCCTGGTGGCCGTGGTGCTGCAAACCTCGTTTCTCACGCCCCCGGTGGGATTTGCCATATTTTATCTGCGGGGGGTATGTCCACCCGAAGTGAAGCTGAAGCATCTATACAAAGGTGTGATTCCATTTATTATCCTCCAGCTCATTGGCCTTGCCCTCATTGTGATCTGGCCTCAAATCATTCTGTGGCTGCCTTCGGTTGCCTATCAATAATAGTTCTTTAATGAGAGAGCTCAATTAGCCATTGGGTTCTCTCATAATTTTTGGGGACTGAATCTGGATACCCATAAGCCATGCTCAACCCATGATCGTCAGAGGGACCTGCACCCAGGAATTGAATTTTGACCGAAAAATCATTTTTATGTCCAGGTATACCGCTGATGAGATCGGGCACCGGGGCGTTTTGTATGACGGCGTCAATTTTATATCAAAACCATTTTCTAAACGTGATATTGCCGTTAAAGTTCACGAGACACTGCATGAGAGTGCAGGATGATTACCCGATTGCAATCAGGAAAAAAACAGCAGTTTGAGGGCAAAGACCAACACCGTGATATTGACCAGTTTTTTAATCCAGTCATGGCCTTTGGCAACGGCAAGCTTGGGCCCCAGTGCCCCGCCGATGGCATTGCCCGCAGCAAGGCTTAAACCTAAAAGAAAATTCACTTCACCGTGATAGATGAACACCCCTAAGGCAACGCCTGTATACACAAAAATCACAAAGACCTTCACCGCATTGATGCGCACCAGATCCATGCCATGGGCCAGTAATACGGCAATGATGATAAACCCCACACCGGCCTGGACAAACCCGCCGTATATTCCCACAAAGAAAAAGGAGACCGCCAGCACAATTTTACGAACTGTGCTAAAAGCGATATCCTGTTGCCGGATGCGTTTCATGGGATCCACAGCAGTGAAAATCAAAACACCGATCATGATACCGGCCAGAACCCGGTTAAACACGGCGTCATTCATACTGACGGCAAGACTTGCCCCAAACCAGCTGCCGATGAGCGCAGGCGGGGTACATAACAGCGCCAGACCAAGCGGTAAAACCCCGCGTTTTTTAAATCCGAGAACGGCAAAAAGATCCTGACAGAAGATTGCGATACGATTGGTACCGTTGGCCACGGTACTGCCAAGCCCCATAAAAATAAGCAGGGGCAGGGTCAGCAAAGACCCGCCCCCTGCCAGAACATTAAGAATTCCTGCCACAATCCCCACAATAAATAACAGGGGCATTTGCCAGTAATAGATTAAACTTAAATTTTCAATACCCATGTTTTTATCGGGGCACTAAACCATCAGGCTCCAGAGGACACCTGCGGCAATGGCTGAACCGATAACGCCGGAAACATTAGGGGCCATGGCATGCATGAGCAGAAAATTGGTCGGATCTTCCCGCTGTCCTACAATATGTACAACCCGCGCGGAGTCGGGCACGGCCGAGACACCCGCAGCCCCGAGCAGGGGATTGATCTTCTTTTTTAGAAACAGATTCATGAACTTGGCAAATAAGAGTCCGCAGGCAGTTGCAATGGCAAAGGAAAGTGCGCCCAATACAAAAATTTTCACGGAACTCTGGGTCAAAAAGACGTCTCCCTGGGTGGATGCCCCCACGGTAATTCCCAAAAGAATAGTACAGATATCAATCAATGCAGTTCGCGCCGTAGCAGCCAGACGTTCGGTCACCACAGCTTCCTTAAGAAGATTGCCAAAGCACAGCATGCCCAAAAGCGGCAGCGCGGCAGGTGCCAGAAAACAGCAAAGCAGAAAAGCGACGACCGGAAATATTATTCTTTCGCGCTTGGTGACCTGGCGTGGGTCTTCCATCCGGATAAGCCGTTCTTGGCGCGTGGTTAAAAGCTTCATAATGGGGGGCTGAATAACCGGCACAAGTGCCATGTAACTGTAGGCCGCTACGGCTATGGGGCCAATAAGTTCCGGGGCCAGCTTGGCGGTCAGGAAAATAGCCGTGGGGCCGTCTGCCCCGCCGATAATACCGATGGCAGCAGCCTCCTTGGGAAGAAACCCCAAAGCCAATGCCCCCAGAAACGTAAGAAAAACGCCCATCTGGGCGGCAGCCCCCAAAAGCATAAGCACAGGCCTAGCCAGAAGCGTTGAAAAGTCTGTCATGGCACCGATGCCAAGGAATATCAAAGGCGGATATATGCCCTGGGTCACCCCAAAATACAGGTAATGCAGCACCGAATTATTTTCATAAATGCCAAGACCCAGCCCCTTAAAGATAGGGATATTCCCCACGAGCATGCCAAATCCGATGGGAACCAGCAATAGAGGTTCGTAATCTTTTGCAATGCCTAAAAATATAAAGATCACGCCAACGATGATCATAATAATGTTTCGGTAATCGCACAGATAAAACCCGGTGTTCTGAAAAAAGTCTAAGAATAAAGTTTCCATTGGTTTGTTGTTTCTTTCAATTTCCCATGGTCGTCAAAAAAATTAATAGTCAGTCTTAATGAAGTCTAAGAAGTGGTACGGATGAATGTATCTTCATCCCATGTGAAATACCCCTGTTCATCCGCACACAGAATGCCCGATTTAATCAAAAGGGAGATATTGGCATGGGGGTCGTTAAGACCGGAGAGTTCAGCCATGCGCAAGAGCTTTGGCAAAGCGATCACATCACCCATGTTCTGTGCCAAAAGGTTATACTGACGGCATACCTGTTTTTGCCTTTCTGTGAGCACCATTACTGTTTTTTTGGGGGCCGCCTTGGTTGCAGATTCAGACTTTGCCGCAAAAATTCTTTTTATTTTTGCGGGGTCATCATACAGGGCCACCAGCTTATGAAGCTGGGAAATCAGGGCGGACAGCGTCACCAACCCTATGAACACAATTGTGATACCCACAACTGATATGGCCCACCCGTTGTGGGCGGTTATGGCCTCAAACCCATAAAGAACGCCGACAGCGTCAACTCCATTCAAAACACACCTCTTTTTTATTAATCTTTAATATGAACGCCACAATACACAACTAAAATTATTTCACATTTCGTTATTGAGTCAGCCTGAATATTGATAAAAGGCCAGGTCATCCCATGGCTGCTATTGAGTTTTAAATAACGCCTGTTTCGGTAGAATTTGAACAAAAGGGGACTTTTTCATTGCAGAACTGCTGCCAGCCATCCAAAATCGAGGCTGCCGCCTGGGTGTCTTGACATGTCAGATCAAGAATTTCCCCGCAGGGTACGACCCAGACGGTCCCTTTTTCCAACGCCGTGATTGTGGCCGCATTTATTCCATTGCGACTCACCATTGACAAGCCTGCAAAATCCCCAGGGCTGATGAACACCGCCGCCCTGCCCTCTTCCATGGCCACAAGCAAAGAGCCTTCTTCCAGAAGAAAGAAAAACTGAGCACCATGACCTGCCCGGGCCAACACTTCACCCGGCATAACCGACCACCTTGAAAACAATGGAACAAGGGTGTCAATATCCTGGTCATCAAGGCCCCTAAAAATAATAGATTTTGATAAGCATGCTGCAGAACTGTCCATACGCCTCCTTAAATTATCATTGGAGTTTGAAGCAAGCTCCCTTCGAGAAAGAGTATTCAAGCATATTTTACAAATTCTGTCGAGTTCAAAACACCCGATCCCGGGCCGTTATATGTAAAAGAATTGTCGTAGACTTAAACGCACCCATGGCACCGAAACAGACACCAAACCTATTTAAAACCACAAAATAGTAGAAATGTTGATGTGTAATGCTTTGGCACACCTTCTTCATCGTTTAAAACAAATCGATTCAAAACATCAGGCCTACAACCAAAGTTCTCTTCACATTAAATCTTTGTTAAAATATTAATTATATTAAAAAATATCTATTATATTAAATAGTTATAATTATAGATAGCACCATCGCATTTGACAAAATACATTGAATACTATATATAGAACACGAATAGAAAATACATTTAAATATAGCGCAAGACCACTTTGGTCAGCGCAGAAAGAAGAACTACTTATGGATCAAATCATCATCAAAAATATATTTAAGATATTCGGCCCGGATACCCAAAAGGCCATATCTCTAATTGATCAAGGCTTATCTAAAGAAGAATTGCTCGAAAAAACCGGCATGACCGTTGGCGTAAACAATGCGGATTTTACGATCAAACGCGGAGAAATATTTGTGATCATGGGGTTGTCCGGCTCGGGTAAATCAACGCTGGTCAGAATGTTCAACCGCCTGATTGAACCTTCGGCCGGAGAAATCCATATTAACGGCCGGAACATTACGGCCATGGAAAATAAGGATCTTGTGAAATTCAGGCTGAAACACATGAGCATGGTGTTTCAATCCTTTGCCCTGATGCCCCATCTCACGGTTCTGGAGAATGCCGCATTTGGCCTTGAGCTGGCCGGTGAACCCAAATCCGTACGCAACCAGCGGGCAAAAGAGGCATTGAGCCAGGTAGGCCTTGAAGGATGGGAGGACCAGTACCCCAAGCAGCTTTCAGGCGGCATGCAGCAGCGCGTCGGCCTGGCCAGGGCCTTGGCTGCGGATCCGGATATCATGCTGATGGATGAGGCTTTTTCAGCTCTGGACCCGTTGATCCGTACAGAGATGCAGGATGAACTGCTCAAACTCCAGGAAGACAGTGACCGAACTATTATTTTTATATCCCATGACCTGGATGAGGCACTTCGCATTGGTGACCGCATTGCAATTATGGAAGGCGGCCGAGTGGTCCAGGTGGGCACCCCAGAAGAGATTCTACAGAATCCGGCCGACGATTATGTCCGGGCCTTTTTCAGAGGAGTAGACCCCACCAATGTCATTTCAGCAGGCGATATTGTCAATACAAATTACCCCACAATTATCAAAACCAAAAAAGGGGACATCCGAAGCTCTCTGGAGCTTTTAAATGCCAGGGATTTCAACCATGCATATGTGCTGAATCCCAAACGCCAGTTTTTGGGAATCGTGTCCATTGATTCTCTCCAGGAAGCAGTGGAAAACGGCCAATCAAAAGAGTCCATTGAAATCTGCTATCTGCCAAAAGTCATTCCGGCCAACATTAATGACAATATGCAGGACATATTGCCTGAAGTGGCCTCCAAGAGTTTTCCTATCCCGGTACTTGATGACAACAATGTGTTCAAAGGCGTGGTGTCAAAAAACAGGTTCCTCAGAACCCTTCACAAGTCAGATGTTAATGGCCACAACGGATCCGGAAACGAATACGACGAACCCGCCCAATCCCTTCAAACCGCCCTTTAGCAGGAAAATTAATTATGTTTGATGAAAAAGTACTCCCCATAGATATTTGGATCACAGCCTTTGTTGACTGGCTGGTCAATAATTACCGTGACATATTTCAGGTCATAAAATGGCCGGTTGAACAGATTCTCACCGGTTTTGACATCGGCCTTAACGCGGTTCCGCCCATCATCATCATCGCAGCCCTGGCATTTTGCGCCTGGCGCTTTTCAGGATGGGGCCTGGCTGTTTTCAGCGTTATCGCAATGGTCTTTATCGGCCTGATCGGATTCTGGTCGGATACCATGACCACTCTGGCCATGGTGCTGGCCTCGGTTTTGTTTTCCACCATTGTCGGCGTTCCTGTCGGTATCGCCGCCGGCCGCAGCGACCGGGTGGAAACATTTGCCAGACCCTTTTTAGATGCCATGCAGACCACCCCGTCCTTTGTGTACCTGGTTCCCATTGTCATGCTCTTTTCCGTGGGTAATGTGGCAGGGGTTCTTGCCACCATCATCTTTGCCATGCCCCCCATCATTCGCCTGACAAGCTTAGGTATCCGGGGTGTACATCCGGAACTTATAGAAGCCGCCACCGCATTTGGCGCTACCCGCAAGCAGGTGTTGTTCAAAGTCCAGATTCCGCTGGCCATGCCCACCATACTGGCTGGGCTGAACCAGACCATTATGATGGCCCTTGCCATGGTAGTCATCGCAGCCTTGATCGGTGCAGGCGGCCTTGGATCTCCCGTAATCCAAGGATTGAACACACTGGATATCGGTCTTGCCGTGATGGCGGGATTAAGCATTGTTCTGGTAGCCGTAGTGTTAGACAGAATCACTCAGTCTATGGCAGGAAAAAATTAAGGGATGGACGCCCCCCCCCTAACCACCTCTAACGATAGATTTTAACAAAAAAATAAAGGAGAAATTATGAGCATTGCAAAAAAATTCTGCTGTTTTCTGGTTGCAGTTTCCATGATCATGGTCGCCCCTGCCTTTGCATCTTCGGACAAACCCGGAGAGGGCGTCACCGTCAAACCCGCACGGGCCACCTGGAACACAGGTTACTTCCAGGAAGCCCTTGTCAGCCGGGCGTTGACTGAATTGGGTTATGATGTCAAGAAGCCCAAAGACCTCAAAAATCCCATTTTTTACAAAGCATTGACCCTGGGCGATCTGGACTACTGGTGCAATGGGTGGTTTCCCATGCATAACAGCCAGCTGCCCAAAAACTTCGACGACAAGGCCCAGAAAATCGGGTATGTAGCCCAGGCCGGGGGCCTCCAAGGCTATCTGGTCTCCAGAGATGCGGTTGAAAAATACAACATCAAATCATTGGATGACTTCAAACGCGAAGAAGTTAAAAAAGCATTTGATAAAAACCATGACGGCAAAGCAGATCTCACCGCATGTCCTCCAGGCTGGGGCTGCGAGAAGGTCATTGCCCATCACCTGAAAGTGTATGATCTGGAAGATGACATCAATCCGGTAAAGGCCTCATACGAAGCAGGCATGGCGTCTGCCATCGGCGCATACAAAGCCGGAGAACCCATCTTCTTTTATACCTGGACCCCGAACTGGACAGTATATAAACTCAAACCGGGCAAAGATGTGATGTGGATCAACGTGCCTAAAATTTTACCCACCGAAGCCCAGGCCGAGGCTGTGGACAGAATGACACAGTCAGGCGTGGAAGGTGCTGTAACTGATCCGGTGAAATTGGGATTTGTGGTTTCAGATATCCGCATTGTGGCCAACAAAAAATTTCTGGCGGACAACCCTGCTGCCAAAAAATTCCTTGAACTGTTCACCTTGCCCCTGGCAGATATTAACGAACAGAACACCCGCATGAATACAGGTGAAAAATCGACCAAAGATATCCAAAAGCATGTCACCGAATGGATTACTAAAAATCAGGCAAAATGGGATGACTGGCTGACCCAGGCCCGGGCCGCTGCAAAATAAACCGCTCTTTTTTTGATTGACAGCTCCCCCCGGCAGAATGTTTTTTCTGCCGGGGGGGGGGGGGGCCTTTTTTTAAAGGCTGAGGGTTAAGGTTTTTAAATGGCTGCTGAACAGCCTGCAAGCGTAAGCTGTTCAACCACTAAAGAGTTGACTGCAAACCGGTAATTATCGTATGATCCTGTAATTTTCTTGATACCTAATGTCATAAATACTGGAGACAACGATGAAAACCAAAATGAATGTGCTGCTTGTCAGTTTTGTTTTTCTTTTTGCCCTGGCCCTTGTCGGATGCGGAAATCAGGACGCACCTGAGCAAGCCCCTGAAACTGCAGCCGAAGTCAAGGGAGACGTGCCTGAAAAAGCGGCACCGGCTGGGGATGAATCAACTGCGGAAAAGAAACTGAAAGCCGGTTTTATCTATGTGGGGCCTGTGGGTGATTACGGTTGGTCCCATGCCCATGATTTGGGAAAAAGACATGTTGAATCCCTTTATCCCTGGTTGGACACCGTTATTGTAGAATCCGTTAACGAAGCCGATTCTCTGCGAATCATGGACCGCCTAGTCCAACAGCAGAAATGCGATGTGGTCTTCACCACCAGCTTCGGCTACATGGACGATACGGTTAAGGCCGCTGAAAAATATCCGAATACAAAATTCATGCACTGCGCAGGTTTCAAAAGGGCCGCCAACCTGGGGACCTATTTTGGTGATCTGTATCAGATGTACTACCTCAACGGCATGATGGCAGGGGCACTGACCAAGTCCAACGAGCTGGGTTATGTAGCCGCCTACCCCATTCCCGAATTGATCCGTCACATTAATGCTTTTGCACTGGGCGCCAAGTCCGTCAACCCAGACGCCGTCGTAAACGTCAAATGGATCTATGCCTGGTATGGTCCGGATAAAGCCAAGGAAGCAGCAGAAGCGCTGATCGCCGAAGGCTGTGACGCACTGGCCTTCACCGAGGATACCCCCGCGGTCATTGAAGTGGGCCAGGCCCATTGTGAAAAAGGCGACCAGATTTACACATTCTCCCACTATTCCCCCATGCAGGCCTATGGCAAAGACTCTGTGGTTTCCGGCCAGCGCATGGACTGGGGCGGCATGTATGCCAAAATCCTGGAAGATATTCACGACGGCACCTGGGATCCCAGCCAGGACATCTGGTGGCTGGCCAAGGAAGGGGCCGCCATTTTGGGTGGCAGCACCGAGGATGCCATTAACCCCAAGTTTGTTGAACCCTTAAAGCAGGCCATGGTCGCAACAGAAGAATTTGGCGAAATCAGCGCCTATGACCTTGTCATGAAACGCTATGGCCAGATGAAACAGGGCGTTGACGTATTTGATCCGTTCATGGGCCCGATTTCAGACAACACCGGCGAAATCAAAATAAACGCTGGGGAACAGGCGTCCAAGGAAGATCTGCTTTCCATGATGTATTATGTAGACAATGTGAAAGGCGAAATCCCCAACAGCAATTGATGTTGGGACAAAGATTCACCCATCTGCGGCGTTGCAGGAAAATTTTCAATCCTCACAACCTTCCAGGTTGCTCCGGTTGCAAATTTTCCTGCGCCTTGCACCTGGGCAAATCTTTGTCCAAACATGGGGGCCTTTTTAAGCAAAAAATAAAAACAGGATTACCATAAAGGCCGGAAAGCCAATTTTTCCGGCCTTTATGATTGAAAAAAGACCATGATTAAAATACAACGCCTTGAAATGAAGGATATTTGCAAGTCGTTCCAGGGTGTCCATGCCAACAGGGATATCAACCTTGAGATCAATTCCGGGGAGATCCTGGGGCTGCTCGGAGAGAACGGGGCGGGCAAGACCACGTTGATGAATATCCTTTACGGCATTTATCAGCCCGATTCAGGGAGCATCCTGATCAACGGCAAGCCGGTCCGGATTTCCAATCCCCTGGAATCCATCAACCTTGGCATCGGCATGGTGCACCAGCACTTCATGCTGATCCAGAACCATTCCGTGATCGAAAACATCGCCCTTGGGTACAAGGACACCCCGTTTTTGTTTCCCCAGAAAGCGCTGCGCAGACAAATTAAAGCGTTTTCGGAGCAGTTTGACTTCCAGATTGATCTTGATCAAAAGGTATGGCAGCTTTCCGCCGGTGAACAGCAGCGGGTTGAAATCATCAAAACCCTTTTAAACGGTGCGGATCTGCTCATCCTAGACGAACCCACATCCGTGTTGACGCCCCAGGAGATCAGAGAGCTCATTGAAATCCTTCGCCGGATGAAGGCGGAGGGCCACAGTGTTATTTTCATCTCCCATAAACTTGATGAAATCATGGACATTTGCGACCGGGTTACGGTACTGCGCAAAGGCCGGATCGTGGGGGGCGCCCAGACCCAGACCACAGACAAAATGGGGCTTGCCCGGATGATGGTGGGCAAGGATGTGACCCTGACCATGAACAGGGAACGACTGCCCAAAGGCGACCGGGTGCTCAGTGTTCAAAATATCCATGTTACTGGAGACAAAGGCCTTGCCGCAATTAAAGACGTCTCCTTTGATGTGTATAAAAATGAGATTTTCGGCGTGGCGGGTGTGGCCGGCAACGGACAGCGGGAACTGGCAGAAGCCATCACCGGCATCCGGGCCATTGATGCGGGCAGGGTGCTGATCAACGACAAGGACATCACCAACATGTCGCCCAGAAAAATTTATGACAACGGGGTGTCCCATGTTCCCGAGGAGCGCATCCGATTCGGCATTGCCCCGGGTCTTTTCCTTTACGACAATGCCATTTTAAAACAGCACCATCTCAAAAAATTCTCCAAACGGTATTTTCTTAAATACGACAAAGTAAAAAATCACACACAGTCCATTATCTCAGAATATAGAGTCGCCACCCACTCCATTAACAATCAGATCAGAAACCTTTCGGGCGGCAACATCCAGAAGCTGATCCTGGGCCGGGAAATCAGCGAGCAGCCCCAGTTGCTGGTGGCGTCTCACCCCACCTACGGACTTGATGTGGGCGCCACCCAGTTTTTGCGTGAGCACCTGCTAAATCTATGCCGCCAGGGCAGTTCCGTACTTTTGTTTTCCGAAGACCTGGATGAAATTTTCGAGTTGTGCGACCGGGTGGCCGTTATTTTCGCAGGTGAATTTATGGGCATTATCGACACGGATGATGAACAAGTAAACGATATCGGACTGATGATGGCCGGCTCAAAACGCATTGACCCCAAACCGGTCCATGCAGACATCTCAAATTAAAGAAAACAGCATTGATTTTATGATACGAATTACCACAAGTGACCGCTACAACATTACCCCCCTAGGGTCCTTTATGACCAATGTCGCCGCCCTAGGCGCAGGTGTTCTGGCCATCGGCCTTGTTTTCCTTGCCGCAGGCGTCAATCCCCTGTATGCCGTCTCCGAGATCTTTATTGAATCTTTTGGGTCTGTTTACGGCATCAAAGAAACCATTACCAAGGCCATTCCCTTGATCCTCATCGGTGCGGGCCTGACCCTTGCCTTCAGGGCCAAATTCTGGAATATCGGTGCCGAAGGCCAGCTGCTCATGGGGGCCATTTTCGCCACATGGACGGCCCAGCATCTGGGCAATGCCCTGCCCTCGGTAGTTATCGTTCCGTTGATATTTGCGGCGGGTTTTTTAGGTGGTGCCATATGGGGGATTATCCCGGCCATACTGAAAATCAAATATGCCATCAACGAGGTCATCACCACCTTGATGCTCAACTATATCTGTGCAGAATTCTTAACACTGCTCATTGTGGGGCCCTGGAAGGGCAAAACCCGGTTCGGATTTCCGGGTACAGACGCCCTGCCTGACGCGGCGATTCTGGGTGTGTTGCCCGACTCGCGTATCCACTACGCCACCTTGATTCTGGCCGTCCTCTGTTCGGTGGGGCTTTGTGTTTTAATTTACAAAACCCGGTTCGGTTACGAAGCCCGGGTGGTTGGGGAGAACCCGGACGCCGGTAAATATGCGGGCATCGATTTTCTTAAAACCACGCTTATTCTCATGGCCGTTTCAGGCGGTCTTGCCGGTTTGGCCGGTGTGGGCGAGGTGGCAGGCATCCACCATTATTTGGGATATCCGAACTCCGTGTCATCGGGCTATGGATTTACCGCCATCATTGTGGCCTGGCTTGCCAAACTCAACCCCTTGTTTACCATTGTGTCGGGTCTTTTTTTCGCCGGGATCATCGTGGGCGGGGACGCGATTCAGATCTCCTTGGGACTGCCGGCCGCCACGGTTGAAATTGTAAATGGCATCCTGCTCATCTTTTTGATCATGGGCGATTACTTTTTATATCATAAAGTTCAGATCCGCTGGACCAGGACTAAATAGCTTTTAACTTACAACCGATGACTATGAATAATTTAACAACTTATCTGGATTGACATATTTACATCATGGAAGAGATCATCATTTCAACAATTCAAAGAACCATGGTGGCCGGCACACCACTGCTGTTGGCCACAACCGGAGAAGTGATCTGCGAACGATCCGGCATTCTTAACCTGGGCGTAGAAGGCGTTATGGCCGTGGGTGCCGTAACCGCCTTTATCGTCACCATGACCACAGGCCACCCCTGGCTTGGTGTACTGGCAGCCATGGCAGCAGGCCTGGCCGTCTCCTGGATCCATGCCTTTGCTTCGGTAACCCTGCAGGCCAATCAGGTGGTATCGGGCCTTGCCCTGACCATGCTGGGATTAGGGTTGTCCGGAATGATGGGAAAGCCCTATGTGGGGAGGCCTTTGGCCGTTAAAATGGACGATGTGACTATCCCCTTTTTATCGGACCTGCCCTGGATCGGCAAAGCCCTTTTCAGCCAAAGCCCATTTCTGTACCTGGCCATTGTACTGGCCATAGCTGCCTGGTTTTTCCTGGAGCGCACCCGCATGGGAATCCAAATCAGATCCACCGGGGAAAATCCCAAGGCCACGGAGACCCAGGGCGTCAACGTCTCTTTGATTAGATATGCCTGTGTACTGGTGGGCGGTGTATTCTCCGCCCTTGCCGGTGCCCATCTATCCATTTCCTACTCATCGTCCTGGGTGGAGGGCATGACTGCCGGCCGCGGATGGATCGCGATTGCCCTGACCATATTTGCGTTGTGGAACCCGGGACGTGCGATTTTTGCCTCATTTATCTTCGGCGGTATTTTTGTGCTTCAATATCTGCTCCAGCCCCTGGGGATTTCCCCCAATTTTCTGGCCATGCTACCCTATCTGTCCACCCTGATCATTCTTTTGGCCATCTCGTTTAAAGATCCAAGGCGTCTAAACGCACCGGCCTGGCTGGGTGCGGCTTACAAACGAGGAGAACGATAAAAATTTGACTTTTCACCCTATTTTGTGGATAATTTTAGGGTTGTTAAAACATCATTCGGCCGGACAAACCTGATTCGATACCAGGAAGGAGTCACAATGGAAATTCCAAATAATCAGTCCATTGACAGCATTGCTAAGCTTTTCTTGGAAACCACCCAGACCATGCTGGAACAAAGCACGGGAAAAGAGATCAATTACGCCAACACCATCCAAAAGATCACCCGGGTATGCATGATGCCAGACCTGACCTGCTTTGTTCAGTTCTACGGGGACTATATGGGGCTTGTGATTTTCAATTTCAGCGATGAGGCTGCCTTTGAAATTTACAGGCACTACATGATCAACATGGGCATGCCCGAAGACGAACTGGCCTCATCCATTTCAGACCCGGAAGTGGCAGACACCATCGGAGAGATCACCAACCAGTTGATGGGGCAGTTGATAAAATCCGTGGAAGAGACATATGATTTGAACGCCTGTTACGGCCAGCCCAAGGCTTTGACCATCAGTTCAGCCATCTCCTTGTCCATCAACGATACATACACGGAAAACCGCCGACTCTCCTTTAAAATCAACAATTATATTTTCCGCATTGAACTGGCCATGGAGGACTCTGAGTTCATTGATGCAACCGCACTCTGATAAAACCGTACCCAAAAGAAAAAGCATTCTGGATAAATATGAGACAACTTAAACAGGCTGTCAGCCTCATTTTGGTTATTATACTTTTATTTCCCGGCGCCACATTCGCCATTTCCATTCCCGATGAACTTAAACTTGGCAAAGAATATTTACAGCTGATCGAAGACAAAGGAATTATTCTCCATGATCCCGTTGCCCAAAAAATGATCGAAATTGTGGGCAACGCCATTGTCAAACAACTGCCGCCCCAGCCCTTTCATTTCGATTTTTTCATGATCAATGACGACTCATTTAATGCCTTTGCCACACCATCTGCCAATATTTTTGTGCACCGTGGGTTGATCACATCCCTGGATACCATGGACGAACTTGCAGGCATCCTGGCCCATGAAATCGGCCATGCCGTGGGCAGACATGTATCCCAATCCATTGACCGGTCCAAACTCGTGGCAACCGGCAGCATAGCCGGGATGATAGCGGGCATCCTTGTCGGTGCTGCAGGGGGCGGCTCAGAAGCGGGCCAGGCGCTGACCTACGGCTCCATCGCCGCCGGGCAGTCGGCTATGCTGACCTATACCCGGGAAAATGAAACCGAAGCTGATCAAAAGGCGGTTCTTTTTCTCGAAAAAACAGGATATTCACCCCAGGGAATACTGGACAGCTTGTTAAAAATCAGACAGGTCGATTACCAGGGGATTGAAAACATTCCCGACTACTTTAAAACCCATCCGGGCACGGCAACCCGGGTCTCCCATTTATCCGGAATTCTGGCAGATTACAAGCCGCCTGCCAACAAGCCCGCACCACCGGAAAATTTTGACTACACTATGGTTAAGTACCGGGTAATCGGGCTTTACTCCGACCCTGACACCTATATTCCTAAAATTGAAATTGCCCTGAAAAATGACCCTGACAATGTGCCCCTCCACTATGGTTTAGGCCTTTTATACGGCCGGGCTACACGAATAAATGAGGGAATTGAACAACTCAATCAAGCCCTGGCAAAAGATCCCTTTGAGCCCATGATCCTTTTGGAGTTGGGCCGGCTTTACATCCGCGATACAGAATATACCCGAGCCATAACGCTTTTGGACAGTATGGCGGACGATGCGTTACTGGGAGACTGGGCCATTTATAACCGCTCTATTGCCCAAATCCAAATCGGAGACCTGCCGGCAGCCCAAAGGGGGCTTGAGCATGTCCTTGAAAGCGACAAATCCGGATTTGAAAGGGCCAACTACCATATGGCCGAAATCATGTCCAGACAGTCAAAACAGGCCCTGTCCAACTACTATCTGGGGGTCTATTACGCCCGAATTCATGACGAACAAAATGCGGTCCGCCAGCTGGAACGTGCCATAGACACCCTGGACGATGAACAAATGCGGGAAAAGGCCGAAAATGAGCTTTCGGATCTAAGAGGCAAGGGTAAAAAGCGGTTGCAAGGCAGCCGATGATGTCCAGACATTCAAAACTGGGCATCATTTGAACACAGATCTTTATAGTCTATTTCAGATTCAATAAAAAAAATCATCTCTCCCCTTGAAACAAATAAGCCTGGACTTATAATATAATTCAAAGACAAAACAAAGTCTTTTGATAAAAAACACTAAAAATTTAAATATATGGGGAAATAAAATGAGTAATAAAAGAATCGAAGACTACGTCGAAAACGATCAGGAAAGAAACGAAGGCCATGTAGACACACGTCATTACAACTTTGAATGTGAAAATCCAGACAAAAATCTCGGATGTGACCCCGGCATTGATGTAGCCGGTTAGCAGGCTTAAGATCTAAATCCAAGGGCGGCCGGATGGCCGCCCTTTTTTTTTGCCACTCAGTGGCAAAACAGCTGAATCGCCAGACAGAAACGCGTAAATAAAATCACACGGTATCAAAACTTTTAAACTGCATGGTAAAGGTGCCCCGGCCCTGGGTGGCGGAGCGAAGCGCTGTGGAATAGCCAAACATTTTTGACAGGGGAACCACGGATTTGATGACCTGGATGCCGGTTTTCGGGGTTATGGATTCCACCCGGCCGCCCCTGGCATTGAGGTCGGCAATGGCATCTCCCATATTGACATCCGGCACAAACACTTCCACATCCATGATGGGTTCAAGCAGACCCATTTTGGCATTTTTCAGCGCCTCTTTCACGGCCATGGCCGCACAGACCCCAAACCCAAGTTCCGATGATTTGCCTTCCTCACTGAATCCGTCAACCAGTACGATTTCAACATCCACAATGGGATATCCTTTGAGGAATCCGCCCTCCAGACTTTCCCTGATCCCGGTCTCAATATTGGCAATATACTGGGGGGGAATTTTTTCTTCGGGGACAAGGGACTTGAAGGTAACGCCGCTGCCCCGGCCCAGGGGATTGAGTTCCACCGTGACATTGGCAAAATGGGATTTGCCCTGGATCTCCCGGTCGAATACGGCCTGCCCGGTTGCAGGGGCGGTAACAATTTCCCGGTACACCACCTGGGGTTTGCCCACATTCACACTGGTATTAAATTCCTTGACCATTCTTGAAATAATAATTTCAAGATGAAGCTCGCCCATGCCTGACAAGATGGTCTGCCCGGTCTCATCATCTTTGCTCACCTTAAGGGTGGGATCCTCAATCATGAATTTGTCCAGGACATCATCAAGCTTTTCCTGGTCTGCATGGGTTTTGGGCTCAATGGCAATGGAGATAACCGGCAGTGCGTATTCCATTTTTTCAAGCAATACCGGGTGGTCCGAACTGCAGAGGGTATCGCCGGTTCCGGAATTTTTAAGGCCCACAATACCCACAATATCACCGGCTGAGGCTTCATCCATGCGTTCACGCTTGTTGGCGTGCATCCGCAAAATTCTGGATAATTTTTCTTTGCGCTTCAGGGTCGGATTATACACATCTGCACCCGAAGCAATCTTTCCCGAATAGATCCGGGCAAAGGAAAGCTTGCGCCCTTCGATCATGGAAACCTTAAAAATAAGTGCTGCCAGCGGCCCATTTTTTTCCGGTTTAAATTCAACAATCTCCTCGGTTTCAGGATGTTCACCCTTAACCGGAGGAACGTCTTTAGGGCTTGGCAGATAATAGTCAATGGCGTCCAGAAGCGGCTGAACCCCTTTGTTTCTCAGAGCAGATCCGCACAGCACAGGCACCATATCCCGGCGGATGGTTGCCGCCCGGATGGCCGCGCGAAGCTCATCCACGGAGATCTCCTCTTCGCCCAGGTACTTTTCCATGATCCCATCATCAAGCTCGGACACTGCTTCCAGCAATTTATCCCGATATTCTTCGGCCAGATCCAAAAACTCATCTTCAATGGGACCAGCGGTGTATTCGGCGCCCAGGCTTTCATCATTCCAGGCAATCTGCTCCATGGTTAAAAGATCAATAACCCCCTGAAATCGGTCCTCGGCACCGATGGGGACCTGGAGCATCACAGGATTGGCCGACAGTTTTTCTCTGATGGAGTCACAGGCAGCAAAAAAATCCGCACCCGTACGGTCCATTTTATTGATAAATGCCATTCTCGGGACTTTATACCGGTCGGCCTGGCGCCAGACCGTTTCAGACTGGGGTTCCACGCCGCCTACGGCACAAAACACCCCAATGGCCCCGTCCAGAACCCGCAACGCCCGTTCCACCTCCACGGTGAAATCCACATGGCCCGGGGTGTCGATAATTTGAATGGTGGCATCTTTCCACTGGCAATACGTGACGGCCGAGGTAATGGTAATCCCCCGGTCCTGCTCATCCTGCATCCAGTCCATGGTGGCCTCGCCGTCATGGACTTCTCCTATCTTATGGGATCTACCCGTGTAATAGAGAATGCGCTCTGTCACCGTGGTCTTGCCCGCGTCAATGTGGGCCATGATCCCGATATTCCGGATCTTTGCTATATTTTTTGGCTTACTCATGGGTATCGAATCTCTATATAATATTGAGCTTACTAATCAGCATAGTGTGATACAGTATTGCCCTTGGGGTGTCAAGAAAATAGCTTGCAAAACCCCGCCCGGTTTAATAGAATTATCGTTCTGATGCAAATCTGTGTGAGATTTGCATTTTGCAGCGCCCGTCCATCGGGGCGTCCATAAACACTTAATTATATTGTGGTTCATCTGTTATATGATTCCCGGATTTGAGGCCATAGTTGAGGAACGTATCAAAGCCGCCCAGAAACAAGGACGCTTTGAAAATCTTGAAGGCAAGGGAAAACCCCTGGTCTTTGAGGAGAGCTCTGTGCCCAATGAACTTCGCCTGGCCCATAAAATTTTAAAAAATGCCGGTTTTTTGCCCCCGGAAGTTGAAATCAGAAAACAGATGAATACTATTCAGGAGCTTATGGACCATACCGGCCAGACACCTGCCGATCAGACAAAGCTGCACAAAAAACTAAACTACCTGATGGCCAAACTTGACGCGGTCCGCTCAACCGGACCCGGAAGTACGCTGGCACGGGACCAGTACAGAACTTCATTATTGAGAAAAGTCAAATGAGCATACGAAAAAAAGACAAAGACGGCGTATTTAAGAATATTTTTGTTGCCTACTTCATCCTGTTGCTCCACGTATTTCTTCTGGCCGGCATCGGCCTTTCCGTGGTGCTGTTCAAGGGTGTTTATCACTATCTGCCATGGATTATGGCCGGCATTGCCATCCTGGTACTTGCCATTGCCTGGATCATTTACGCCAGAATGAGAGCGACCTCTTCTTCTTTGAGCCAGGTGCTCGGCACCCCGGAATTTCAGGACAGGGCGGTCGAAATACGACTGCTCGGCGGTCTTGCAACCTTTGAAATCAAAGCCAAAGAACAGCCTCTGCTGCCCAACCACACAGGCCTTTCCAGCTATTCGAACGCCCAGCTCATCGAAAGTGCAGAAGACAGGGCCGAACGTAAATTGCTTGAACTCAACGCGCTTTATGAAAAGGATCTGATCACCGAAAAGGAGTTCGAAAAAGCACGCCGGAGCATCATCCAGGGCTGATCGTACCATCAAGACCAAAGGAGAGGTGTATGAAAAAAATCAGGCTGGCCCTGTTATCGGGCGGTGTGTCCACAGAGCGGGAAGTGTCCTTAAACAGCGGGGATCAGGTATTTGAAGCCCTTGATAAAGAGAAGTACGACATCAAACGGTATGATCCCAAATTTGATCTGGCAAAACTTGTAACCGATGCACCGGATATTGATGCGGCCCTGATTATCCTCCATGGACCTTTTGGGGAAGACGGCACGGTTCAAGGCCTTTTGGATCTGTTGAACATCCCCTATCAAGGGGCAGGAGTTCTGGGATCGGCCGTTGCCATGAACAAACTAATCGCCAAAAGACTCTACAGCCAGGCAGGGATTCCCACCCCTGATTACTTATCCATCTGCACCCATAACCCTGTACCGGACCCGGACAAGTTAAAAGCCCTCGGACTGCCCATCGTGGTCAAGCCGGTCTGCGCAGGGTCCTCGGTGGGCATGAGCATTGTATACGATGAAAAAAATCTGCCCCAGGCCATTAAAAAAGGGTTTGAAAACGATGATGCCCTGATTCTGGAAAAATATATCAAGGGCATTGAACTGACCTGCGGGGTGCTGGGAAACCAGGACCCGGAAGCGCTGCCCGTCATTGAAATAGTTCCCGGTGAAGGCCATGAATTTTTTGATTACCATGCCAAATACACGGCAGGGGCAACCCATGAAATCTGCCCGGCCCGCATTGATGAAAAGACCACACGCAAGGTACAGGAATTAGCCGTTCAAGCCCACAATGCACTGTTTCTTAAAGGCTATTCCAGAACAGACATGCTGCTTTTGGACGGTGAGCTGCATGTCCTTGAAACCAACACCATCCCCGGCATGACTGCCACCAGTCTTTACCCCCAGTCCGCCACCAAGGCGGGCTATGAATTTGGAGCCCTGATGGACAAACTCATCGAACTTGCCATAGAAGAGAATAAAAGAACGAATTTAAGGAGAGCCCAATGAAGATCCTTGTAGTCGGCAGCGGCGGCCGGGAGCATACCCTGGTCTGGAAAATTGCCCAAAGCCCACTTGCAGATAAAATATACTGTGCCCCGGGAAATGCAGGTACTGCAACCCTGGCCAAAAATGTAAATATCAGCGCCGAAGACGTTGACGGCCTGGCCGCATTTGCCGAAAAGAACCAGATTGATTTGACGGTTGTGGGGCCAGAAGGACCTCTGGTGGCAGGTATTGCCGATGTTTTTGAAAAAAAGGGACTTCCCGTGTTCGGGCCGTCGGGCGCTGCCGCACAGCTTGAAGGCTCCAAGGTATTTTCCAAAAACCATATGCTCAAATACGGCATTCCCTGTGCAGCAGGCAAAGCCTTTACCGATCCCGGGCGGGCCAAACTCTACGCCAAAGCGCTGGGTGCCCCCTGCGTGGTCAAGGCGGACGGCCTGGCTGCAGGCAAGGGCGTCATTGTCTGTTCAACCCTTGACGAGGCAAATACCGCCATTGACGACATGCTGGAAGACAATAAATTTGGTGATGCCGGTGCCGTGGTGGTGGTGGAAGAGTGTCTCCAGGGCGAAGAAGCCTCTTTTATCGTACTGACGGACGGAAATACCGTGCTTGCCCTGCCTGAATCCCAGGACCACAAGCGCATATTCGACGATGACAAAGGACCCAATACCGGCGGTATGGGAGCCTACTCTCCGGCCCCGGTGCTGGATCACCTGCTGCGCACAAAGGCCATGGAAGAGGTGATGATTCCGGCGGTGAAAGGCATGGCCAAGGAAGGCACACCTTTTAAAGGGGTGCTCTATGCCGGACTCATGGTGGACAAGGATACGATCAAGGTGCTGGAATTCAACACCCGCCTGGGTGACCCTGAAACCCAGCCCATTCTCATGCGCCTGAAAAATGATCTGGTGCCGTTGATGGAAGCCTGCTGTAACGGCACACTGCACAACCATAAAATCAAGATTGATCCACGGGCTGCCATGTGTGTGGTGATTGCCGCCGGCGGATACCCGGGATCATACGAGAAGGGCCATGAAATCACAGGGCTGGATCAGGCCAACGCAGTCAAAGATACCGTGGTATTCCACGCCGGTACGGCCATGGACAACGGCAAGGTTGTGGCATCCGGCGGCCGGGTGCTTGGGGTGACATCCCTGGGCGATACGGTACAAGATGCCATCAACACGGCCTATGAAGCTTGTGGCAAAATTGATTTCAAGGACTGTTTTAAAAGACGAGATATCGGCGCTAAGGCCTTAAAGCGCATGGCCATTGCGCCCCAGGTGGGTGTGATCATGGGATCGGACTCTGATTTTCCGGTGATGCAAAAGGCACTGGTCATGCTCAAAAAATTCGACATCCCCTATTATGTGACCGTGGCTTCGGCCCACAGAACCCCTGAAAAAGCGGTACAGCTTGCCACCCAGGCCCGGGAACAGGGCGTGAAAGTGCTTATCTGTGGCGCAGGACATGCGGCGCACCTGGCCGGAGTCATTGCCGCCCACACCACCCTGCCCGTTTTAGGTGTTCCCATTGACTCCAGTGCGCTGCAAGGTATGGATGCACTTTTGGCAACGGTTCAGATGCCTCCCGGCATCCCGGTGTCCACCATGGCCATCGGTAAATCCGGTGCCCAGAATGCGGGGATCACGGCAGCCCAGATCATTGGGGTATCAGATCCTGTGGTGGCCGAAAAACTGGCTGCGTTTAAAAAAGAGATGGCTGACAATGTGGCCCAAAAGGCAGAATCCTTTGCATAAAAAGTGTGTAGCCAGAGTTTAAGCGTTAAAAAATGAGTCAATACAAAATCATCCGAGTGGACAGAGACCACCCGGATACCCAGATCATACACCAGGCCGCCGGTATACTCGACACCGGCGGCCTGGTGATTTTTCCTGCGGCCTGCCTTTATGGTGTGGCGGCCAATGCCCTGTCCGCCGATGCCGTTGAAAAGGTATTCCAACTCAAACAGCGTCCCCGCCACAACCCCATTTTAGTGTTGATAAAAAATAGGGCCCAGCTTGACGGGCTTGTGGCAACAATTCCGGACGCGGCCCGGATACTTATGGATAAGCTCTGGCCCGGCGGTCTGACAATAGTCTTTGAGGCGGCCCATCGTGTGAACCCCAAACTTACGGCAGGAAAAGAGAAATTAGGCATTCGTCTGCCCAGACATCCGGTAGCCCAAGCGTTGGTCAACAGCGTAGATTTTCCTGTCACCGGCACCAGTGCCAACCTGTCCGGCCGGCCCGGCTGCACCCGGACCGCTATGCTCAGCCCTGAAATTATACAAAAATCAGACCTGGTGCTGGACGCAGGTCTGGTTCAAGGCGGGGTCGGTTCAACGGTGGTGGATGTCACCTGCACCCCCCCAAAAATCCTTCGCCAGGGCGCGGTTCCCGCCGCAGACATTTATGCCTGCCTGAAAGGGTGAATAAACACCCAGAACCTACCGTTTACGCCCCCTTAAAAATCCAAACCCTGCGCCAAAAAGTCCGCCTGCCAGGTGCCCAAAGTGGGAAATATGATCCTCTTTAAAAATTTGGGTCAATTCAGATCCGATATAAATCACGGCCACCACCATAAATGCCAGGGGAATTTCACCGTTTCTAAAATTTGAAAAGGAGCTGAGCAGAATCATCATAAATACCAGCCCGCTGCCCCCCACAAGAGACGTATGAAACACCGCAGCACTTATCAATGCCGTTGCCGCAGCCGTTATCACCATCATTTCAAAGATCAGCCATGACCCGTATTTCTCCTCCAGAAGCGGGCCGAGCAAAAGGATCATGATCAGGTTTCCCTTAAAATGGGTCCAGCCGGCATGGGCCAGGACATATGTAAACAGCCTGATATAAAACTCAGGATCAGAAAACGCCGGCCGGGACGGAGAGGCCAGACTCATCCCCAAAAAATTTGAGACCGGCAGAGCAAGACAGAGCAGCGCCAGCAAGGCATAGGTCAAGACCACAGGTGAATTGTATCTGATTTTCATAGACCCCCCAAAAATGAAGAAACCGCCATGGGCTGACCTGATCTACCAACACCCAGGCTCAGCCCACAAAAAAAATTGAAAAATCCGTGTAGATTGTACACACTTTCTTTTTTTAAAAAAATACGGACAAAAGATCAGAACATCAAGCGCCTTACTTTATATCCGGCCCGGTTCAATGGGTCAAGACGGCACAGGATCGGTTATGACCCATTAAGACGGGTTGCGAAGCATTGGTTTGTAGGATATACTTGATAAATATACAAAAAAGAGAGGTTATGGGGTTATCCGGAAAAAAATATGTGATGCTGGGTTTTATCATTGTGCTTTTAACAGGATGCACATCAACCCGGTACAGATATATTCCACCGGCCACAGAAGCTGGATTAAACTGCGTGACCCAGTGCCAGCAGCATCAAAACGTCTGTATGAATAATGAGCAGATTAATGCATCCGCTGCATACCGGCAATGCCAAGAGATTTCTGCCATGGACTATGACAGGTGCCTGCAAGATGCCCGCATGGATTTTTACAGATGTGATAAAATAGCTGAACGCGATTATAAGCACTGCCTCAAACACGATAAAGCGGTCGATCAATGTCGCAAAAAAAAGTGCCACAAACTCCGTTGTTATAAAAACAGGTGTTATAAAACAGACAATTACAGCAGGTGCAAAAGCAATTTTCGGGAATGTTATCAACAATGCGGCGGCTTTGTTGAAATCATTGAAACAGAATAGCTCTCTTACTGGTATCCTTTAAAACGCTCATCCATATTTAAGGAAAACACCCTTGAATAACAAGATAGGCTTACTGGTAATCGTCCTTGTCACATTCTTTTCATCGGCCATTTTCGCTGGAGAAAAAAAATTAAGTCCTCTGCCGGGAACGCCCCAAAATCGCCAAGAGGAATCTGCCGAAATATCTGACGAACCGGGCTTTACCCGTGATGAACATAAGGCACTAACCTCACAGGCCGATAGGTTGCTTTTGGGTGTGACAGCGCTTTTGGGGATCATCATTGTACTGATCATCGTCCGGAACCAAAAATTAAACAAGCAGCTATCCGAACGCAGAAACATTGAAAAAAAACTTCAGAACAGCGAAAACAGATACCGTAGCCTTTGCAACGCTTCCTTTGAAGGCATTGTGCTTAGTGAAAACGGTGTGATTTTAGAGGCCAATAACGCCCTCTCTGAGCTGTCTGGATATTCCGTATCTGAACTTGACGGTATGGCAGTGGTTGATATTTTGGCCCCGGAAGTACGAGATGACGTTAAAGCCAAAATCCAGGCAGGCTATGAAAAAATATATACAAGTATGGGTTTGACAAAAGCCGGTGTAAAATTCCCCGTTGAAATACAAGCAAGTGAGTTTATTTACGAAAACAAGCGTGTCAGATGTGCCGCCATTCGTGATCTCTCACAACGCTATGAAATGATGGAAGTCCTGCGCGAAAGCGAAAAGAAATTCCGCACCGTTGTAACAGGCGCCCTTGATGCCATAGTCATGATCGACGGCCACGGCAAAATAACCTTCTGGAATAAAGCGGCGGAAAGGATTTTCCAATATTCCGAAAATGAAATGCTGGGTGAAAACCCCCATGACGTCATTATGCCTTCAGTGCTTTACAAAGATCACAAAAAGGCATATTCCCATTTCCAGAAAACCGGCAAAGGCAGGGTAATTGATAAAACAATAGAACTGTCTGCCCTGAAAAAAGACGGAGAAGAATTCCCAATCGAACTCTCCCTTTCAGCCGTTCAAATAAAGGACAAATGGTGTGCCATTGCAGTGATCAGGGACATTAGCGAACGAAAACAAATGGAGGCAGAACTAACGCGTCTGGCCAACACGGACGCATTGACCGGTGTGGATAACCGGCGCAGCTTCATGGAAAAGGCAGAACATGAAATAAGGCGGGCACAACGCTATGGAGTTGCATTTACCATGATGATCATGGATATCGATTTTTTTAAATCTATCAATGATGAATACGGTCACCAGGCAGGAGATATTGTATTACAGAAAATGGCCCAGGCCGTTAAATCCGCTTTACGGGACAGCGATATCTTTGGCCGTATCGGCGGGGAGGAATTTGCAATAGTCCTGATAGAGACCGAGCAAAAAACAGCGTTACTGACAGCTGAACGGATACGATCTTTAATAGAAGCACTTGATATTATAACGGGCAAAGAAACCGTTCAGGTTACCGTCAGCATAGGGTTGACATTTTTCAAAGATAAGGATGATATTTCGACACTTAGTAAACGTTCGGACAAGGCCCTCTACGCAGCTAAAAGAAACGGGCGGAATCGAGTGGTGTCTCTTTAGGCATCATTTATTGTATATCTCTGAACTTAACCCGTTCAATATGTTTGGGCATCACATGTAGCATTTCCAAATACAATTAATTATCGGGAATTTTCCATGACCCGCGGCATTGAATTATTCTTTACGTTATTCAACAATCTGGCGACATTCATAGCCCTAGTTGCCTTTTATGGCTACCTGATACGTAAATCTCACACCCTGTTCTGGGTACACCGCCAGATATTGACTGGTATCTTGTTCGGCGTATTCGCCATTGGCTGCATGTATGCCCGGATTCAGATTTCAGAAGGCGTAATTGTTGATCAGAGAAATACCATTGTTATTTTGAGTGGTGCTTTGGGCGGGCCGATATCAGCACTATTCAGTGCCGTTATGGCCGGGGGAGTTCGTTTTTATCTCGGGGGAACTGGTGTTACAGGCGGTATTGTCAACGTTGTGATGTCTGCAATAGTGGGCAACATTCTGTACCGATATAGAACAAATTTTGAATCCATAAAAAAAGCGGCTGCTTATTCCTTAATTGCAACCGTGGCATTAATCCCGGGCTTTCTTTTTGTTAAAGACCTTCAAACCGGTTGGCAGTTATTCAAGGCCATATGGGTGCCGTTTAGCGCAGCAACATACATGGGAGTATTTCTGATCGGTTTTTTGTTAAAAAAACAGGAACAGGGCTTTTCCATTGAACAATCTTTTAGAAAAAGTCAGGAACGACTGGAGTTGGCCCTGACAGGTGCAAATGACGGTCATTGGGATTGGAACCTAAGAACCGACACCGTGTACTACTCTCCCCGCTATAAGGAAATGCTGGGCTATACCGGCACAGAATTTCCGGATGTCAGAGAGTCCTGGATAAAAAACGTGCATCCAGAAGACGAAGCGCCGGCCAGGGCAATTTTGAAAACACTCATTGACGGCGAAGCCGAACATGCAGAACATGAATTTCGGATGCGTCACAAAGACGGTTCCCTGCGGTGGATCTTAACTAGGGGAACCGGCATAAAAGACGAGAACGGTTCAGTCTACAGGCTGGCAGGCACACAAACCGACATAACAGAACGAAAAGAACAAGAGCAAAAGCTCAAAGAGAGCGAACTGCGATTTCATACCATCATTGATGCCTCGCCGGTGCCTTTTACTATAGAAGACGATTCCGGTAAGTTCATCTACATGAATCCGGCCTTTACTGAAACCTTTGGTTACACGCTGGAAGATATTCCTCATGTGGACAACTTTTGGCCTACGGTTTACCCTGACCCGGCCTACAGAGAAGAGGTTAAAAAAAAGGTGATAGGGGTCTTTGAGCTGGCCGAACAAGGGGTGTCACCCCATCCGCCAGTAGAGGGCCGCATCTGCTGCAAAGACGGCTCTTTCCGTACAGTTTTAGCATCTATGTCAATATTGGGAGGCACATCTGGAATCTTGCGCCTATATATTTTTTTTGATGTGACATTGATCCGGCAGATTTCCGAACGGCTGCAGACGATTCTCGACAATACCAGTGACGGAATGCACGTCCTGAACGAGCAGGGATATCTTGTCGAATTCAGCAAATCCTTCTCACACATGTTAGGCTACACCGCCGAAGAGACGGCTCAACTGCACATGAGCGACTGGGATAGATATGCGCCCGTTGAGAAACTTTCTTCCTGGATTCAAACAAGTATGAATAATCCGACAACCGTCGAGACCTGTCACCGCCGTAAAAACGGGGAGATGCTGGACGTTGAGATCAGTGCAAGGGGGATTGTCTTAGACGGGCAGCCCTTACTGTATGCCTCCAGCCGCGACATCACGACACGCAAACAGGCCGAAAACCAGCTCAAACAAGCGCTCATGGAACAAAGCGCCATCCTGGAAAACGCAAACGTCGGCATCATCCAGGTCAAAGACCGTTCAATAGTAAAGTGCAACAAAAAGATGGCTGAAATATTCGGGTACGAAGTAAAAGAGATGATCGGTAAAAGTACCCTCATATTCTATGCTTCCCGGAAACATTACGAAAACGTCGGCTCAAAAATTCTGCCCCTTATTCTTAACGGCGGGGTTTACACGTCTGAGCGCGAGATTTCCCGCAAAGACGGCAGACGTATATGGTTAAAAATTTCCGGAACAGCCATCGATATTAACGCACCGAAATCCGGAAGCATCTGGGTATTTGAGGATATCACTGAATCCAAGGCCAGGGAACAGGAGTTACAGGCTGCCAAGGCACAAGCGGAACAGGCGAACATTTTAAAATCCGAGTTTCTGGCCAACATGAGCCATGAAATCCGAACGCCCATGAACGGCGTCATCGGCATGACAGACCTGCTTATGGATACCCGGCTTTCACCCGAGCAATGGCATTACGCCAACGCCATTCATTCCAGTGGAAAACTTCTCCGTGGACTGATCAACGACATTCTTGATTTTTCTAAAATTGAAGCCGGCAAACTGGAGATGGAAACCATTGACTTTGACCTTTTCAGCCTGCTGGATGACTTTCTGGACAGCATGTTCCCCAGGGCCCATGAAAAAAATCTCGAACTGCTGTGCAGCATCGCCCCGGGAACGCCGGCCATGCTTAAAGGTGATCCAGGACGATTGCGCCAGGTTCTTACCAACCTGGCCGGCAATGCCGTTAAATTTACCCAAACAGGCGAAATTCTGATCAAGGTGTCCGAGGTCAAAGACGAAGGAGCAACGTGCCTGATCCGTTTTATGGTCAAAGACACCGGCATCGGCATCCCGGAAAATAAAATTGCCATGCTGTTCGATAAATTCAGCCAGGTCGATGCATCCACCACACGAAAATACGGTGGTTCCGGCCTGGGCCTGGCCATTGCAAAACAACTGGTTGAACTCATGGCCGGTGAAATTAATGTTTCCAGCCAAGAAGGGCAAGGCTCAGAATTCCAGTTTACGGCAAGGTTTGAAAAACGCAAGGTTACAGGGTCCGATCAACCGCCAGTGCCGGTGGATCTGCACGGCCTGCGCATCCTGGTTGTTGATGACAATACAACAAACCGTGAGATTCTCACCACCCAGCTTAAGGCATGGGGCATGCGCCCCGACGAATCGCCCAATGGTCCCCATGCCCTTGACCAATTAGAAAAAGCCTTCAATGAAAATGATCCCTACAAAATTGCCATCATTGACATGCAGATGCCTGAAATGGATGGAGAGACACTTGGCCGGGCCATTAAAGATGATCCCAACCATGCACCAATGCACATTATCATGCTCACCTCCATGGGCAGGCGCGGCGACGCCAAACGATTTGAAGCAGCCGGCTTTGATGCCTATGCCAATAAACCCATCCGCCATAGGGAGTTGCTCTCTATTTTAATCAAGGTGGTATCCGGTGGGTCTGCCGCCGAGGATATGGTTACACGACACTCTGCCCGTGAAAAACAGCATCTTTTTAACCTGAACGCACGTGCCCTTGTGGTTGAAGACAACAATATCAACCGGCAAGTTGCCGTGGGGACACTAAAGAAACTTGGCCTGTATGCAGATACGGCATCTGACGGCATTGAAGCGATTAAGACTCTTACACACACACCATACAACCTTGTCTTCATGGACATTCAGATGCCCGGCATGGACGGATACCAGGCAACCGCTCGCATTCGTGCCCCTGAAACAGGCGTCCTTAACAGTGACATTCCAATTATTGCCATGACGGCCCATGCCATGCAGGGCGACAGGGAACAATGTCTGTCAGCCGGCATGAACGATTACGTCTCCAAACCCATTGATAAAACAGAACTGGCCAAGGTGTTAAAACGCTGGCTGCCTGCGTTTGCACCCCCCGCATCTGAGGTGCAGTTAACCCCATCAACGGCAAACAAAGATATCCCGAAACTTTCCGGCATTGCCGTTCAAGAGGCACTCCTGTTCCTGGAAATGGATTTTAACTCGTATAAAACTTATCTGCTGACCTTTAACAAAGATGCGCAAAACGCCATAAAGACGCTCCAACACCTTGTGGCGCAAAACAACCCGGCAGAGGTCTCTGCACTGGCTCACAAGCTTGTTGGGGCAGCGGGGAACCTGCGTGCGTTTCAGGTGCAAGAGGCAGCATCAAAGCTTGAGCAGGCCGCCGAACAGGGCCACCCCCCTGAGCCTTTGGTCAACGAACTTGAAAAGGCATTGCAAATATTCATTGACACCGTCACCCCCCTGGGCGAAACTGAATCAACGGATAAGGCCGGAAATATCGACCTGGATGCAGCGTATCAGCTTATGGATAAAATAGAAGCGCTGATCACCAGCAGCGACATTGTGGAGGCCGATTATTTTGCAGATCTGAAAAGCGCCCTGGGTGGCTGTGCAGACCCAATTACCCTGTCCAAGCTTGAAAACAGCCTCCAGGACTTTGATTATCAAACGGCACATGAAGCGGTCAAGGAGACCCGCACCTGGATGGATAATCAATCTGCCAAGGAAAAAGAGGTATGAACCAATTGATGAAAGCCGGGTCCATACTCATTGTGGATGATACCCCGGTGAATATCCAAATGCTGGTCAATGCGTTGAAAGGCACCTATCGGGTCCGGGTGGCCAATGGGGGGCTCAAGGCATTGGCCATCGCAGAATCCGATGATCCGCCGGATATCATACTCCTTGATGTCAAGATGCCCGAACTTGACGGCTATGAGGTCTGCCGCCGCTTAAAACAAAATCCCGAAACCATGCAAATCCCCATCATCTTTGTTACGACCCGCGGAAGCAGCGAGGACGAGACCTTTGGGCTGAATCTGGGTGCCGTGGATTATATTTCAAAACCCTTCAGCATACCTGTGGTCAAGGCCCGGGTACGCACCCATCTGCAGCTCAAACGCCATACGGACAAGTTGGAATCCCTGGCGATGATAGACTGTTTGACAGGCATCGCAAACCGCAGAAGCTTTGATCAGACCCTGGAACAGGAGTGGCGCAGGGCACAGCGCACAGGCGCCTGGCTGAGCCTGATCATGATCGATATTGATGACTTTAAAAGATATAATGACAATTACGGTCACGGCACAGGGGACGAATGCCTGCGCCTGGTGGCCATCACCATCGAGTCCACCATGCGCCGGTCGGGTGATTTTGTCGGCCGGTACGGGGGCGAAGAGTTCGTTGTCCTGCTTCCGGAGTGCGACCAGGAAGGTGCCGTGGAAATGGCGGAAAAGATTCGCACCAAAATCAAACGTCTAAACATCCCCCATGCCTTTTCTCAAGTAAGCGATCACATTACCGTCAGCTTTGGCTGCAAGTCCATGCGCTACATGTCAGGCACACCATGCACCCAATTGCTCCAAAAGGCCGATCAGGCGCTGTACCAGGCAAAAGGACAAGGCCGGGACAGGGTTGTTGCTTCAGATGCATAAAAAATCACAGACCAAATGAGTTTATTTTTTATTACGGTCGTTTTGATCACAGGCGTTATCTACGCTTTTTTCGGGTTTCGGATCATCCGCCCCCTCTCCATTGATGTGAAATGGAAAACAGGGCTGTGGGCCATGCTGCTATTTTGCTTTGCTTCGTTTATCACAGTGATGTTCACCCGGCACAGATTTACCGATCATGGGATCACCCCGGCCCTTTACTGGATTGCATTTACAGGCTTTGGTTTTACCACCCTTATTTTTCCCGTCCTTGTGGTCAAAGACATTTGTATGGGGATCTATCATCTGGCCCAAAAGTTATTGTCCATAACAGGAAGGCAACACAAGATCATCGACAGGTCAACGCAGGATATAGACCCGTCCCGCAGAATTTTTTTGACCAATGCGGGAAATGCCGCCCTGGTGGGAACAGCCGTTGCGTTAACTGGATACGGCATCCACCGGGTAGCCGGAAAACCCGATGTGGTGAAGGTCGACGTTCCCATCAAAGAGCTGCCTGATCCGTTCAGGGGATTTACCATTCTTCAAATTTCCGACCTGCACATCAGCATGACCCTGAAAAAAGAATATGTTCAAAAAGTTGTGGATCAAGCCGTTCGGCAGCGCTTTGATATGATTGTCTTTACCGGAGACATGGCAGACGGCCGTGAAAAAGATATGGGCAAAGAGGCAAATCCCCTGTCCTTTCTGACGGCTCCGTTTGGAAAATTCTTTGTAACGGGAAACCATGACTATTACTCGGGGGTCTATGCATGGCTGAACAGAGTTAAACGCCTGTGCTTTGTGCCCCTGATCAATGAACACCGCATCATCGAAAAGGAAAACGCCCGCATTGTGCTGGCCGGGATAACCGATTACCGGGCCGGCAGGATCGTCCCCGACCACAAGTCTGATCCGGCAAAGGCCCTTGAAGGCACGCCGTTGTCCGTGCCCAGAATCATGCTTGCCCACCAGCCCAAAAGTATTTTAAAAACCGACAATCTGGGTGTGGATCTGATGATCTGCGGCCATACCCATGGGGGGCAGTATTTTCCCTGGAACTTTCTGGTCGGCCTGGACCAGCCGTATGTGCACGGCCTTCACCGGCACAATGCCGGCCGGATTTACGTGAGCCGGGGAACCGGATACTGGGGACCGCCTTTAAGGGTCTGTGCCCCGCCGGAAATCACTCTGCTGCGGCTGGTTAACGAGTCGACGGGCTAAATGATAAATGATCTCAATGCCGGTCCGAAGGATCAATATGCACCCGGACATCACAGACCCTATCCATATGCACCCGGATCATCTCCCGGACTGATTCGCCTATGTCGTGGGCCATTTCCACGGTGATCTTGGGATCCACCACAATGTCCAGGTCCACAAGAAAAACGGCACCGCTTTGGCGTACTTTTATGCCGTGCACGTTTCTCACCCCGTTGACGGTGAGGGCAAGGGTCGTCACTTTCTGAATTTTTTCTTCCCCCACCGATTCGTCCATAATCTGGCCCACCGCATCCATGGCAATACCATAACTCATCTTGAATATGAACAATGCCACCACAATACCGGCCACAGGATCAAGCACTGGATATTTTAATTTGGCACCGATAATACCGATGAGTGCGGCAATGGAAGAGAAGGCATCTGACCTGTTATCCATGGCATTGGCAATGGTTGAGGGGCTGTTGGTCTTCACCCCGGCCCGGTATGTGAACTGGTACATCAGTTCATTGACAACAACCGACAAAATCGCCACATATACGGCCCAATTTCCAGGGACATGCAAAGCGCCCTGCTGGATTGTTGCGATGGAAGTTCTAATAATCTCGACACCTGCGGCGGTCAGCATCCCCACCACCACCAGGGTGGAAATCACCTCTGCCCTGCCGTGGCCATAAGGATGTTCTTTATCTGCGGGTTTCTGGGCAATTTTTAGGCTGATATAAATAAACACGGATGCAAAAATATCCGAGGCGGAATGAACGGCATCTGCAATCATGGCACTGGAATTCGCCACAATGCCTGCCCAGCCCTTCACAATCGATAGGCCGAGGTTTCCCACAAACCCAACAACCGCCCAGTACCGAGCAGTCTGAAAATCCTTATCCGCTAAAGTCTGTTGTCTGTGCTGCGCCATTTACTTATTTGCTCCTCAAACAAATCCGGTTCTAACCTATGACACGTCCTAATAAAACTATCAGCTGCGAGCGGTTACCGAATAAAAACAAACGCACCAATGGCTGTGCCATCTTAAATTTATCTATAAAGGGTTAAAATCAGTCAATACTGCCGAGCACCTGGCGGGGCCTGACACCGTCGGAAGGGGCGACGATTCCCTGCTTTTCCATCAGATCAATGATCCTTGCGGCCCGGTTGTAACCGATCCTTAATGCCCGCTGCACCCCGGATATGGACGCCTGGCGGGTGGACATGACAAAATCCAGGGCCTGCTGGTACTTTTCATCGTACTCATCATCGTCAAAGGAAACCGCCTGCATGGGCTCTTCTTCCCGTTCCGTGGTCACCTCTGAAATGTAGTCAGGTTTTCCCTGGGCCTTGACAAACGCTGTGATGGCACCCAATTCCCGTTCGGACAGAAAAGTGCCGTGGACCCGCTTGAGCCGGGCGGTACCCGGAGGCACAAAAAGCATATCGCCCCGCCCCAGAAGGGTTTCCGCCCCATTGGCATCTATGATGGTCCTGGAGTCGGTCTTGGAAGAGACCTGAAAGGAAATCCGGGTGGGGAAATTGGCCTTGATAATGCCGGTGAGGACATCCACCGAAGGCCGCTGTGTGGCCAGAATCATGTGGATGCCGGCAGCCCTGGCCATCTGGGCAATGCGGGTCAAGGAAAATTCAATATCCTTGCTGGCGGTCATCATCAAATCCGCCAACTCGTCAATGATCACGACAATATAGGGAAAGCTGGTTAATTCTTCATCCATATCCGACAGATCCGCGGTCCGGATTTTTCTGTTATACTGCTCTATATTCCGCACATGCAGCTGGGCCAGTTTTTCATACCGCTGCTCCATTTCCCTGACCACCCATTGAAGAGCGATGTTTGCCTTTTTCATGTCTGTGATAACAGGCGTAATCAGGTGCGGAATGTCGTTGAACAATGACAGTTCAATGCGTTTGGGGTCAATCATAATGAACTTGACCCGGTCGGGGGTGGATTTATACAAAATGCTGCAGATCATGGCGTTGAGCGCCACGCTTTTACCGGTTCCGGTGGCCCCGGCAATGAGCAGATGGGGCATTCTTTCAAGACCGACCACCACAGGCTTTCCAATGATATCCTTGCCCAGGCAGATGGGCGCAGGAGACTTGATTTCAGCAAAGGCAGGTGCGCTCACAACATCCCTGAACGGCACGACACACATGGCAGGATTTGGAATCTCAATACCGATGACATCCTTGCCCGGAATTGGGGCCACAATACGAATACTCAGGGCACTTAGCGCCAGGGCCAGATCATCTGCCAGGTTCACGATCTTGCTGATCTTGATCCCCGGGGCGGGCTTATACTCAAAGGTGGTAATTACAGGACCCGGCAGCACCTCCATCACTTCACCTTTGATACCAAAGTACCCTAGTTTTTGCTCCAGCAGTTCCGCATCCCGCCGGATGGCTTCATGGTCCACCACGGTTTCCAGGCCGCCCTTTTCAAGAAAATCAATGGAAGGCAGACGGTTTGCGCCATGACCCGTTCCATCAGCACTGTCCTGACAATTTGACCGGAAGAAAGATTGGTCTGCCGGTTTCATTGGCTGCGGCCGGACAGATTCCGAAATCTTCACCTTGTCTTCAGATGTTTCCAAGGGTTTTGACTCGATCTCTTTGGCTTTTTTAAGGTTATTAAGCACCTGTATTACCAAAGGCCCGGGGGACGTTTTTGCCTGGACGCTTTTTTCTTCTTTTTCTTTGGGTGCTTCGGGTTCAGGCTCTTTTTCCGAAAGTTCGGCCAAGTCCGGTTCGGGCAATGCAGTGTCGCAGGGTTCACACTCAACCGTTAAGTCAAGGATATCATCATCCTGGCCGGCGGGCGGCTCTTTTTCATCAACGGTCACAGGGGGTGGCACAAACGTCGGAAACATTTCAACAGGCGTCTCGAATTGTGTCTTAAGTGCTTCATGGACGCTGAGCAGTTCATCATATTTATTCTGAAGTTTGACATACCTGTCCGCCAGGTTCAAATTGGTCAACAACAGTTTGACATATGGATTGGGCTTGGTCTGTCTGCCAAAGGATTGCTCCGCTTTTTCCATTTCACCGGTCATCACCCGTGCAATACGTTCGGCATCAGCCTGTCCGGTATCCCCATTGATCTGAAATTGATACTCTCCACATTCGGTTTTTAAACGCAAAAGATTTTTATCTAAGCTGTAATTCTTTTTTTCCACGCTAAATAATACTTTCCTGGGATAATACTTATGAACATTTACCGAGCCGGTCTCAACCGGTCAGCCCACATCGAATTTGTTAACACGTTAACCGGTTGGCGTTCGTCTTTGACTAGAACTCAAGCTAACACAACCGCACAGGTTATAGCATAACCTAAACCGGGATTCCAGGCAGTTGAACTATTTTACTTTTCCACGTGGACAGACCGGCCTGGCTGTGCAGGATTTTAAGTTTTCCCGTGTCAATCGTTATCAAGGTGTGGTATTTGTGCCGATGGAATCAGGATAACATCAATTTTTAACGGCCCTTGATTATGAAAAACAATATATCCCAAACTCCAACAATTGATAATGGTCATAAGCCTGCCAAACTATCGCCCTTTGGCAGGCTGTTTCGGCTCTTTGCCTCATGGCTGGGATTTACCGGCCTCTATGCAGCATTTTCGGTCTGTCCGTTCTGTGGGCAGCAGGGGTGCCCGGTGGGCATGGCATCGGCAGGTACGGTGGGGGCATTTTTAGCCCTGTGCCTCCAGGACTGGAAGCGCCTTTTTTCATACGTCAAAAATCGCGTTACGTCATCAAAAAACTGAAAAAAAGTATTTTCAGTCTTTTGACATTACCCGGCAATGGGCAGATAAACCCCAGTTCCTTTGGGCAGATCGCTGAAATCAGAAATCTTATTGCCCGGAACCGGCCCCCGGCCCGGAATATTGTAAATGGTTCCGGGATCTTTGAATTTGGCACCGGCGATTTTATAGGCCGTTTTATACTTTGTAAGGTTAAAAGGCCCTTTGTATCCCACCACCAGACGGGTGCCGGGAGGAAGGTCATCCCAGTCCGAAATCACGCGCCCGGTTAAGCTTTTCCCCGAAGGAAGAAAATAGATGGTGGAGGCTGCATGATACGCCCCGCCAGCATGGGACCAGGCCGTCATCTGACCGGAAATGGTTTTAATGATGCTTTGGGTCTGGGTTTGGACTTGTTCCGTCTCCTGGTTGAGCTGGACCTTTGTGCCTGCAGGCAGACGGTCCCAACCCAGACTTGAAGCGACCTTGTCTCCGGCCAGGGTTTTTCCCCAGGGCAGCACATAGACCGTACTGGGGGCGTCATAATCTTCGCCTGCAATGGTCCAGGCAGAATTCTGCGTTGAAATGACATCGGACGCCGGGACCGGGGATATTTTCTGTCCGAAGCGGATACCGGTACCGGGTTCGGGATAAAACACGTTGGCCAGCATGGGATCAGGTGACAAGCGCCCTGCCCTGACATCAGGATCAAAATACCAGGTTGGCCCGAGTCCTGCACGAATTCTGTCAAAATTTTTCGCACATCGTTTACGCCCTCTGTGATTTCTGGAAAACCATTGATTGGGTTTGCCGTATGCAATCTGACTGTGGGTTAAAACGTCTTTATCTTCAAGGCCATAGAACTGTTTGAGGACAACCAGCAGCATCCCCCCGGACCTGTACTGACTGTCGGTCAGCGGGGCGGAATGGTAGCCGACAAACTCAATGCCCACGGAGATATCACTGACATTGGAAACCCCGTCCCACATGGAGAGCCCGGCATGATCCGCCCGGTATTTCTTATCCAGAATTCGATAAACCGTCCCGTTTCTGGCCACCACATAGTTGGCATGCCCGCCGGGTGTGGCCCGACCATTATTAAAGCATTTCCCCTTGGAAACCACCCGTAACGTACTTTCCAGTCCCAACTCAGACGTATGCACGATGATCAAGCGGGTTTGGGGGCGTTCCTTTTTTTTAAACTGCGGATTGATTTGGGAACGATAATCGACAATGCGATTCTGGAACCGGACAAGATCAGAACGTGAATAATTTTGTGCAGCCCGCACCGGAACCGTCATCAACAGCATGACAATCAGTATCAGGATAATAACAGGGCCGGAAGCAGAACCCTTTGAAAATTTGAGACAAGGTTCAATATTCATGGTTTAAAATTATATCAACACAGTTGTGAATTTGCAAAGGGCTGGCCCATAAAGAATTAAAAAAGGATGATCTTGTATCCATCGGTTATGAATCCTTATACCTGGCTGCGATTAATTTAATCGTATTTTCTATGGCAAAAAAACCATCGACGAGTCTGGGATCAAACAAGGCTTCTTTTTCCCCAAGGATGATGTTCATGGATTTTTCATGGGAGAAGGCCGGTTTATAGCATCGTTCACTGATCAGCGCATCATACACGTCACAGATGGCCATAATTCTGCCACAAAGGGGAATCTTTTCGCCACAGAGCGCTTCCGGATATCCTTTACCGTCCCAGCGTTCATGATGGGAGCCTGCGATCTTGGAACCCATTTTTAAAAAAGCGTTATCCTGGCCTTCTGTTTCCGTTCTTTGAAGCGTATCTCTGCCGATAGAGGCGTGGGTTTTCATGATTTCAAATTCTTCATCTGTCAAGTTGCCCGGCTTTAGCAATATATTGTCCGGGATACCGACCTTGCCGATATCATGTAGCGGTGCGGCGTGGTAAAGCGTTTCAATATAGTCATCGGTTAAAATATCCGAAAATAAGCCGGCCTGTTTTAAATGAACCGCCAGGGCTTTGGCATAATTCTGGGTTCTCACAATATGCTGCCCGGTTTCAGGATCGCGAGTTTCAACCAGGCTGACAACAGTTTTTATGGTAAACTGCTGGGCGTTTGCAAGTTTTTTAAACCATGCAAATGAGGCTTTTTTGGCCGCTATAAACCGAGCAAAAGAGGTAAACACAAACGTAAAAACCGTTAAAAAAAACGGCCAGACAGGAGAAATAAACATGGATAGTTTAATGAAACAAAGCAAACTTGATATCACTAAAATAACACTCCAGGCCGCGGTTCCCGTTAAAAGGACCATGGGCGAGGCTGAAGAAAAAAGCAGAAGTATCATGAGGATGCCGGTGAACAGACAGACGCCGGAAATAAAACCCTTGGACCAGATGGGTATAATCACCTGGCAATTTTGATAGACGCTGCTTAATATAGCGGCATGGGCTTCTACCCCCGGATAGTTCGGGTCAAAAACCGTATGATGAATATCACCCAGCCCGGTTGCAGACGCCCCGATAAAAAGAATTTTTCCCTGGATGTCCGCCGGGGAATAGTTCTTGTTTAAAATATCCACGGCACTGATAAATTTATGGGATCTGCCGGGGCCTGTGAATCTTATGTTGATATATCCGTTTGGCGTTATTGGGATCTTGTATGAATCTGCTTTTATGTAAGGACCGAAAAAATTTTCCGATACATTCACATTCTTAATGTTGTGGGCTTTTAAAAAAGTGGAAAGGGCTAAATTGGTAAACGTTTTATCTTTAAATGAAATCAAAAGAGGCGTTGATCTTAGCAGCCCATCCATATCCGATTTATTATTAAGAAATCCTGTATAGTTAAGCGATGTTTCAATTTGAAGCGTATTGGTCAAAACACCTTCAGCCTGATCGACGTTTAACTGCCCGGATTGATCCACAACATCAAAAGGAATGCGCAACGGCGGCATTTTTTTGTTAAAATGATCAAAATAAAAATACCTGGCACCCACGGCGTCAGCATGCCTTAAAATATGCGCCAGGTATAGATCGTTATCCTGCATTGCAGGCGGAACCCCTGTGAATCCAATGTTTAAGGCGAAATCTTTTTGAAATTGCTGCTGAATATTTTTCAGTGAGTTGCGATCCGGCTCGGGAAACAGGATATCAAGTCCCATGGCGGCGGGGTGGTTGCCGGATAACTCCTTGATAAGCTTGGCCACCAGATATCTGGGCCAAGGCCATTGCCCGACGGCGGAAAGGCTGGTTTCGTCAATATCGATAATGGTGATGCGGTTTGACACCGATCCTGTTGCAGAGGTTTCAAGCAAAAAATCATAAAAAAAATTATCTACTTTTTTAAATACGGCGCGTTGGGTCTGTGCACCGAAACACAGAAACAGTGTTATGAACAAAACAACCGTCAACTGCCGCCATGTTGACGTGCTGTTTCGAAAAATGTTTTCAAAATCGGAATTCAAAGAAAACTCCGCATCTATTCGCCTACTTGACCATTATCTCAACTCTTCGATTTTTTTCCTCTGAGACATCGTCACCTGTCATCACTAACGGGTCATTCTCCCCATGGGAGGTAACTGACACATGTCTCAAATCAATATCTGCATCTTTCAAAATTTTTTCAACGACCTTGGCCCGGCCCAGGGCCAGTTTATAATTATAATCCGCGTCACCTTTGGTGTCAGAGTGCCCGATAATATTTACCTCTGATGGTTCACGCGCTTTGGCCAATCTAAGGACATCGTCGATCAGAGCTGCAGACTCTGGTTGCAAACGATCCGAGCCGAATTCAAAGTAGAGAAGAATCGAGACAGGTTTTAAGGGTTCTGCCTGAAAAAGCGTTTTGTATTGATCCTGGACCTTAGTCTTTTCAACGGTTTTTGTATCAATTTTTGAGGCGGCCTGGCCGACCGTTGCGCAGCTATAGGGTTTTTCCAGTGTGATGAAGGACGCATCGTTTTCTACGATGACACTGCCTGCTTTATTATCCTGATTATCCTGCTCCGGCAAAAGGATCACCGTCGTCTTCGCGCCGCAGGAAAAAAGGAAAAGCGTTCCCGCCAAAAGAAGAATGTAGCGAATCATGTCAGATTCCTTTCTTAATCGACCTGAATAATAAAATGTGTTCCCCGGGTACCGACAATTGCGTTTGGCGTTTCTAAAGAAACTTTATCGGGTGCAAGCTTTCCAATTCGGCCTGAATTATAAATTGCCTGTCCCTTTTTAAGATAAAGATCAAAGGCATATACATTATTTTCAGGTTCAAATATATAGTCCCTGACATTGCATTCTGTATTCTGGTCTACAGCGATGGTTGTACCGTCCTCAAATATTATTCCGGCCGACCCGCCGGCTTTTGTAATCAGTACATCTGATTTAAAAATCGGGTCCCCTTCAGCCGTCGCGACAATCGTTTCGCCCCGTTTGATGGAAACATCGCCGGAAACCTTTTTAAAAAAGGCAACCTTTCCATCCTGAGCGAATGCGGTTGTGCTGCATCCAACCATAAAAATCAGAACAATCTTGATAAGATTTTTCATGAATCCCCCACAGCGATTTTTGGTAAAATTGATTAATATTATATATTTACTGCTGTTATTTTGAAAATGCAATTTATAAATCTTTATTTACTGAAATATATTTCCCATTTCTCGAAACAATAACTGACTGGACGATGCAATGAATAAAAATGACTGGTACAGCGACCACGGTGCGAAATGCTCCAAGCATCCACATGCTTGTTGCAGCTGAAAAACGATTCCAGTAGAAAGCGAAACAAGACAAAAAAAAACCCGGTTTCAGAAGACAGGCGCTGAAACCGGGCTCCGTTTATTTAAAACCTCGGTCATTATTGCATTGTTATAGCAACTTTTCCGCCCCCTTATAAACCGCTTCGACCTTCAGTGCTGCGGCACCATGGCCCGGGTGTTTTTCGGGATTCCAGGTTTTCATATCGTCAAACACAGGTCCCTGGGTATGGTACTCAAGCGTGCCCTTGATCTGATAAGAGGTGTTATCCGATGTAATGAACAAAAGGCTTGCCTTGTTTCCGACGTTGATATTCTCCATGGTTTTAGAAAAATAGTTGTTGGCCACAACCAGGGTTTGTTCATCATATTTGCTCACACAGGTCGCATAAATGGCATTGGGTAGCCCGTCCTTGTTAACGGTGGATAATACAACAGGGCCTTTGTGGTTGTCCCAGGCTTTGCTGGTTTCTTCTGGTAATTCAGACATATGTTATCTCCTTTGGTTTAAATTTATGTACCGCTTTGTGCAAACGGTACATATACACAAAATGTACAACGGCGTACACACAGCATATACCGTGCCCGCTAATCCCCCGGCTGCTTTTTTCTCTACTTTAAACAGGCAGATTAAACCTATGAGATGACAGCAATTCTCAATATGGATTTTAATCGACTCAAGGATACCGAAACCTGTTGAAATCACGTTAGCCGAAATCATGATTTTATGATATTTCAGACTCATTTGGGCCAAATTTAGAATTGCTGATGAGATGATTTTATGATTGACAACCAAACCCAATTCAGTTATTTAGTTCATTCTACGCCGGAGTGGTGGAATTGGTAGACGCAGAGGACTCAAAATCCTCCGGCCGCAAGGCCTTGCGAGTTCAAGTCTCGCCTCCGGTACCAAGCATATCAGGGCTTTCAGCGTTTTAGCTGGAAGCCTTTTTATTTTAAAGCACCGGTCAGCATGCAAATAGCATGCAGTATATTTTCCACATCTAAGCGCTCTTGAGATGAATGGGGCTGTTTTTATCCGTATGACAGATGACGAACTTGATATCTTGGCTGCTAAAATTGCTGTCCGAATTGGTGTCCTCCCCAGGTGGATGACCTTGAAGCAAGCTTCACAATATTCCAATATTGGGCAAAAGCGATTGATTGATATGGTCAGGCATGGTGAATTAGACGGCTTTCAGGATTTATCTTTGAAAACGAAACCGTGGAGATTTGATAAAAATTCTATTGATAACCATATGGAATCTCAAGTGGCAATTGCCCGGATGGAGCGGGAAGAACATATAAAATTTGTCAAAAAAATCATCTCATCACTTAAAGAATCTGATTGATTATCTTTTCAGCCAGACTATTTTTACTCCAGATCTACAAAAAAAGAGAGCCGCCGGCGGACACCAGGGGTTTAAATGAGGATGGTTATATTATTCAGGCTCAATCAACCGAGACAAACTATCCCAGGATTCAAAACCCCAATCAAACATCAGTTTTAAAATCTGGAATCCCGCTTTAAACGACGCTCCTACGCGCATAGAATATTTTTTGAAGGGGGTTTACCCGGAGTATTTGCAGAGGTGCGCCAATAAAAAAGCCCCCGGCAGCAAGCACCAGGGGCATGGATGCCATTTTTAAAGTGGAGAATTCTACACTTAAGAGTTTTATTGGAGAGTTATTTATTTTTGATTATCCTGGCTAATCCATCCATGGCTTCAAATCCATAATCAAACATAGCCTGCGCCAAAGAACCATCAGAAACCCCTGTCATACTTACCATTTTATCCAAGGCCTCACGCTGCACCGAAACCAATTCAACCACCAGTGTATCAACCGGCGCCTGCTCACCAAGCCGCTTGTAAAGAATACGCTCAACGGCTTCCTGCACGGCCTGGTTCAGTTCATCGTCAAGATCAATTTCCCCGTAAGCAGTCTCTATACACTGCATTGAAGATGTTTGTTTTGTTATGGCGTAATGGATTTCATCACGATTCACGGCGTTGATTATATCAGGCATGGGTTACCATCCTTTCACCCGGAAATTGGATCACGTTATCAGTTAAATAAACCCGTGGTTGATCATCAGACGGCTGGTCAAAAACTCCAGGTTCTTCAGAATTATGCTTTTCCCACCATAGTTGGTTGTACTCTATCCGCAATATTTTTTTTCCAAGATATAAAATATCTCTTTCTATTTGTTCAAGCTCAAGGAGTGCATTGGTATATTCATAGAGGCTTCTCAGTGAACAATAGGATTTTGAATTTTTATCGCACATTATGGTGCGTTTTTGAGTTCTTTTCTCCCTGGCTTTTTTACTCTTCATTTGCAAGTCTTCAATTTTTTGTTGGATAGCCGGGATTTCATCAGAGTTATTGTAACTTGAATTTTTATAGCTCATTGATACCTCCAGATACGGTGTTGCCGATTTGTCCTGCAAGCTGTTTAAGCCATGGTAGATTTGGAATACAATCACCCCCTGCACTATGGGCTTGATACGCCTGGATGAAATCCCGGCACCACCACCTTAAATCCGCCTCAACCACATAGGCAGCCCAAGAACCATATTTCCACCGGGTTGACATTAAGTGCCGTGTGATTGGGTCTTCAAACTTAGGGGCAACCCCTTTGCCGTATCTATGCAAATGTTCCAACACTTTTCCAGCTTCGATCTCTGCCCGGTCCCTCGCACTGACCCCCCCGGCCATAATTTCAATAAAATCAGCAATGGTGGGCATGGAATTATATTTGTAGGTCTTGATAAGTTTCACCGCCGCTTCGGATACCTGATCAACAGAAAAATCTTTCATGGCTTCAAATCGAAGCTTCAAGCCATTGCTGGTAAATGTCGTTCCCGGGTAATTTTCAGCAACAGCCATCATGATTTCCGTAAAACGTTTCAAATCTTGTTTTTCCATGGCTACACCTCAACCCCCATTTCGTTTAAAAATTGTGCGGCGGCCATGTAATTGCCATCCATCCGCCTGGACCCTGTCACCGTGCCATTAGGGAAAGCCCCTTTTGGTTCAAACCATGTTGTCAACCCACAATGAGCCCCCCGGCTTTCAAGAAATCCTTCAGCCCACTTATTTTTTAAAGTTTTGTCCAGGTAGGCTTTAAATTGCATACTCCCGCCCCGGACATTCCCGGCAGCATAGACCACCGCCTCTTTGACAGCCTGTTCCGGATAATCACCCACGGCTTTATTCACAAGGGAAACAACCATGGGGCTTTTGTGCTTTTCTGGGATCAAATTTAAAATTGCATCACTGGAACACGACGACGGCGAAACAGAATCACAACCACCCGGATCTATCCACGGCGCAGTAGTCGTTGTTACATTCAGTCTTTGTTTAATATCAGTATTTATTATAGGAGCGGTTCCCTTGTTTTGGGTTTTCCGCATGCGGTTATCCCTCGCCCCGGAAAACTTGATATTGTCTTTATCGGCCTGTGCTTTCCTGTGATCTGTCTTAGGCTTGGATGCTGATTTATTCCCACAAGGCCGAACCGGGGTTTCATGAATAATGTATTCCACCCCAATAATCCGCCCGTTACTATGCCTGGAAACCTCTTTTTGGATATATCCGGCGGCCTCTAATTCGCGGATTGCGGATCTCACAGCAGTATGTCCGCCTTTCCCGGTCTTCACCAAATAATTAACGTTCAAACTCCAATTGTCCGGCCTGGACAACAACCGGGCCAGGAGCCCCCGGGCTTTATCGGAAATCGTTTCATCCATAAGGAATTCATTTGACAAAACCGTGTAATTGCTTTTTTTTTCAGTCCGTTTAATCATAAAGCCCTCCTTTCATCTGAAAACCGAATCACATTACGCGGCAATCGGCCAATATCGGTTGATCTATTTTGGGGAATCATAACGCCTATGGCGCCAGCCTGTTCTTTTTTCCAAAATTCAATTTGTTCCGGAAAGGCAAACCAGAATTTTCGACTATAAATTTTCTGGTTATAACGGATTTGGGGGACCCGTCCGTAAGCCTCCCAATGAAGCTGAAATCAAAAGGTTCTGAAGCCAATTCTCGTGGTATTGGAATCCGTTCACTCTTTCAAAAGAACTCACATGGCCCTTTTGCTTTACCGTCCACGGATTGAGTGGAGCAAAATTTTGGATAAGAGCCCAGGCACGTATACTGAGATTGGCCGATTTCATAGTGCCATGAAAATACTTGGTGCTGAATAAATGACGGTCCATCCGTTGCATCAGCCGGTCAACCATGTTGCTTGTTCTATGTGCACCAGGAAAATCATAAGCTTCGGAAAACTGTGGAAGATTATCCTTGAGCTTCTTGATCTTGGCTGAAATTACGTCTGGGATTTCGTTCTGCGTATTTTGACAATGTTCGGAAAGCCTCCGAACTCTCTGTGAGAATGCCCCCTTAGACTCTGCCCGAAAGCAGTCCCATAACCTGGTCGCCATATCCAGGAAATGCTCCTTATATTTTTTGCGTGAGCGATCACGTATGCCAATATATATGTGTAAGAAGCAGGATAACACAGTTATCTTGGGGAACAATTTTCTCCAGGCTTTCTGCGTTGACCGCCATCCGTCGGTATTGACAGTTTCTGGCTGATATCCCGGATTAATACATTCAGCCTCCTCTTTAAATACCCCGTAAGCTTTTTGGAGGTCTTTGCCGGAGGCCGTTTCGGAAACACTGGCTCCTAAAATACAGTTTTTCCCAGCCGTCGTTGCAATATAGGTCTTTTCTCCCAAAAGACGAGTATGCTTTTCATCAGCAGAAACATGTTGGGGTAATGTATCTGGGGATTTAATCGTGGTTCCCACAAGACTATGTCGGCCAAGGGATGCTTCAAGGCGATACCAATACATGGAATTTTTACCGAAGCAGTAACTCAAAGCCCAAAACGGGACTGCAAACTTCCGCAAAAATAACGGTTTCTCAACATCTTTTACAAGACCACTCATATAGGGCATGGCAAACGAAGGTCGTATGGTATAACTGACACCTGCTATTACAATTCTCCTGATTTTCAATTTCAGTTTTTTGGAGAATCGGATCTCCTTCATTTTGTATCCGTTAGTGATTTCAACGGGGAAAAGCTCGGGATATTTCATGATTACCATGTCTAATACCATCCGGAATTGGGCTGCCTGCTGGATAATGATGTAATATTGTGCTTGACAAACATTCATACAAATAGTTCGATTCAGTCGGGGAGCGGTGGTAGAGGAGGAACTCATCATTTTCCTTATTTGTTATCGTTGCTGTTGGCGCTTCAACCATAACTCAGGAAATGATTTTTTTCAGTCTATTTCATCGCTCTCCGGCTCTATCCCCCAAATCCGTTATAATCAGTAAATTTTAAAGGCAGGAAGCTCTTTTGTTTCAACAAAGGATTTCACCTCTCTGGGTTTAATGCCGGCAGCCTTGCTTATCTCCTTCACTCCCCGCAAAGTCGGTGTGGTTTTCCAGATATGTTCCTCTTTTTCAAGTTTTGATAGAGCCTCTTTTATTTCCTGTTTATCCATATCCAGAAGGCTAAAAAGCGTCTCCTTGGAAGACGATTTTTTTCCGGTCTCTATCTCTCTTTCGGTGTGGATACCAATAAGCTCATTGATATTTTTTATTGATTTTTTCTTTCTTTTTAAAATATTCCTAAGTTTGGTGGGGTCGTTTTCCATTCTGTCCCAGCGCTTTTTCCACATATCGTCTTTGATCAACCAAACATCATAGTCGTCATATGTTTGTTCAGGAATTGGAAATGGAATGATATTGTCTTGATTTAAGGATGTGGCGGGTTTCTGACAAGGTTTCATCGTAGGGCCTCCTTTGTGATTTGATTAAGCCCTTTTCATTCGACCAAAAACAAAAAGGGCAACATAGGGGTTGGTCGACCGGCACAAAGGAACCGGCAGGCCCGAAAGCCTCCCCCATGCTGCCCAATATATAGACGCATGGAACGAAAAAAAGCGTTCACATAAAATGTAGACGCCTCTTTGCGTCCTTTGTGGTTCCGGCGACCAAACCGGCATCCCTGAATTTGCAGAGATTAAATTAATTAATATCCTTGACACAGAGCTGTGTCAAGGACTTTATGCTGCAAGTTGCCATCATGCACCAAGCATCTCTTTTATCCTTGTGCGAAAATTGCCGGTGTTATTGTTCATCACTATTATGCCAGTATCCCACCATGGCGCTTTTCATCGGCAATGATGCGCCGCACGGCAACATCAATTTGGGTGGCTATGTTCCTGGCCAGGTCCTGGTCAGAGTCAGAATCACCGGATGATTCTACCGAAATATAGTTATTCACGGTCAAATTTGAATATCCTCCACCAACATTGGCCTCAACACCAAGATTTCCAGTGGATGCCCTGGTAAGTGGCAGGATTGCCTCTGCTCCAGCTTCACCCATAAGGCCGATACCGGCTGCAAACGGGAAAACCGTAGGAGATGAAACAATTTTGTTTGAGTATGCGGATATGCCATTGGGATTTACCGGAAAAATATTACCTGCTGAACTGGCAGTGAAAAGCCCTGCTATCGAACTTCCTATTTCTCCCCAGTCAGCATCAAATAAACCTGACACACTCTTTTGCAGCGCCATCTGAGTAAGCATTTTGCCAAAGGATGTGGCTATGCCCTCAAATGTCGTTTCTGACCCCCAAAGCATATCGTTAAGGGTTGAGGTGTATGAAGTGGCCCAACCTGAGAAGGCACTCTCCCATGTGTTTTTCGGTTCATTTGCCGAATCAGCCATATCCTTCAAATAATCTTCGTTTGACGCCTCAAGGCCCTTGGCTATTTCCTGCCTTGAATCTGAAATTTTGCCATACATTTTTTCTGACAGCGCCGCGACATTTTCAGCGTAAACAGCCTGCGCGGTTTCTTTGTCGCCAGTTATATTGATGAATTCATTGTAGTCCTGCCGGTACTTGCTCATCATAGCGTCAAACGTTTCTTGCGTCATGATGTCCAGGGTGGCATAGGCTGAACTATAGGCCGATGTTATGGCGGCAGCTGCTTTTTCTGCTTCATCAGAAACGCCTCCTGTGCCTGTACTGCCAAAAGTCCGTTTTGGCGTCTGCTTGTTTACATCACTAAACATTTTCGAATAGTAACTATTTCTATGATTTGCACCCGGTGTTGAAGAAACAATTTTATTTTCAGCAGCCCTAATATTTTGGATGGATTCTAAAATCTCTTTTTCCTTGGTTTTTAATTGACTGACTTTATCCCTGAATCCCGCAAGTTGCTCGTTTGACCAGATAAATTCATCTGTTCCCTCAGCAGCTTTTATTTTGTCTTGGAAGTCTACAATTTCGTCTTGCACTCCATGTAATTTGTCTTTGAGTGTTATGATTCCGCTGTCAAAATCTGCGATATACGCCTGTAATTCCCCTGGGTCCATTGTTGCAAATTCAGAGAGTGATAATGCCCCGCCGGAAACTAAGCCCCACCCCTTAAAGCTTTCTGTTATGTTATGGACTGTTCCGGCAAAACCCTTAAGAACAGGTGATATGTTTTCAATTGCATCACCGATGCCGCTTATGGTGCCTGAAACATCCTGCTTGATAAGATCTCGGTTTGCCTTCACCCAGTCTGTAGTCACATCTGCTACCTGTATAATAGCTGGAGAAAGCTCAACCATAATAGAATTGAATTGAGTGGATACAACCGTCGTAAGCTGCTCGACCTTCTTTTTTGCCTCCACATTCTGCTTGATCATGCTGTTCTCAATCACCATCCCAAGATCATTTGCGGACTGCCGCATACCATCCAGCGCCTTGGCGCCACCCTGGATCATGGACACGAACTGCTCCCCACCGGTCCCGCCAAAAAGTTCATCTGCAAGCCGGATCTGTGATGCCTTGTCCAAACCTTCCATGCGGGAGATGATGTCCCGGAGCAAGCCCGGCGTGTCGTCAAGCATCCCGTTAAGCTCTTTGGCCGAATATCCAAGGCGCTCAAATGCGTCTTTGCCAGGACCCGCGCCATCAACAACAAACTCGTCACCACGCAAGGCAAGTTCTTTCAAACCGTCTGTTAAAGCATCCTGGGTGATCTGGTATTGGCCAGCGGCGTATGAAAGCTCTTGGAAAGCCTCGGCACCTACTCCGGCCATGGTGGAAAGCCGGTCAATTTCGGCAACGGCATCCATGGACTGCTTTACGACAAGGCCGAGACCTGCAGCTCCTGCGAACCCGGCAATCATGCCGTTAACTGACAAAATACTTTTTCCCAAACCGGCGATGCTGGCCTGAACATTGTCAAAGGCTTTGCCGGTAATGTCTTTGGCCGCTAAAACGATTTCAAGGCGGCTGTCTGTCATAATTAATTTCCTTTTTTAATAAAAAACAATTTTATGTACTCTTTGATAAAAAAAGCCCGGGGATTGTCCCGGGCCACCCTTGGCAATTTTTTGAAAGTGTTTACCCGCTAACCCCCAAACATGGAAAAAAGGGCTACAGCGAACACTTTTTTTATCCACCAAGAGTGGACCCGGGAGGCCGGAACACCGGTTTATATTTTCTTTAAACGGTAGGCTTCTCTGGCTTCCGGTGACAGGGAATTTAAAAGCATTCTTTTTTGTTCAAAAAGAGTGCTTATTTCACCGTCAATGTTTGTACGATCTGCTCGGGCTTCTTGGAAAGCCTCTCTGAATATATTTTTGTCATCTTCCGATCTTTGATGAAAAGGGAGGTTAACACAGCCGCTGACATGGTGCACCCCAAAAGATTCAAGTGGTTTTTTATCAAAAAACACATACCAAAGACCGGCGATACGGCCCAATTCTTTGATGAATTCAGGCTTGTAGTTATCTTTTTCGGATCTTAAACCATCAACCTTTTTATCTAAAAGCACTATTTGCTTTTCAATTTCAGCTTCAGTTGTGAGGGACAGCAGATGGGTTAATTTTTCAAGAACACCTGCTAACGTTGTTCCCATGCTTTTGACAGATGACAACTCAGCAGAAATAGCATCCACTTTTTTAGTGTCACTATTCCCGGCCAAAACCTGTATATTTTCGGCATCCAAATCAGATTCCAATTGACTGATTTTGTCTTGAATCTCGATTTTCTGTTCTTCTACGATTACAATTTGTTTTTTAAGTTCTGATGAGGTTGGCTTTTTTTCGCCATTCAATATTTCGAGCCAAGTTTTTTTGCTTTGAGCCATGATAAACAAATCCTTTTTTTATAAAGTTCCATATTTGGCCATGCGACGGGCCTTAATTTTTTCAATAACGTCCACACAGTCTGTGCACGGCCATTGGTTTTGAGTTATAATCCCACCCAGCAGGTCTTTAGGGGCTTTGTTGAGTAGGAACGTATTAAAATCTTCAACGCTATGACCGGATCGCGCGTACTCTTCAGCTTTTTTCTCAAACCCAAATTTTCCCCCAATGGAGCGGATTTTAGCCTGCCGCTCGCGGTCTTTTCTAAGCGCCGCTCTAACCCTCTCATCAATATTCAGACCACCATTTCCTGTCATATCTGTAATCTCCGTTTTGTTTCGTTTTTGTGGTGTGTTCTTTTTTGCCCTGGAAAATCTTTGAAGCACTTCTCCAGGCGCTCTCATTGCGAATCGTTTAATGTTGAATGATGCGGCTGCCCGAGTACCCTCAAAAGTGGCATCAGCAAAGCCAGCATCAACGGCTTCTCTGCCCAGATACCAAGTTTCTGCATCCATCAATTCCCGGGCTGCATCAACGGAAATATCCATTTTTCGGGAATAATCCCCGGCCATGCCATCAGCAACTTTTTCTAACAGTTCTGCCTCTTGTGCCATGTCTTTTGCCTCGCCATAAACGATTGATGTGGGGTTGTGAATCATGACATAGGCATTGTCTGCAATAGTGATTTCATCCCCGGCCAAAGCAATGATTGAAGCAATTGAGGCTGCCAAGCCGTCAATAAATACGGTGACATTCGCCGAGTGCTGCTTGAGGGCACTCTGAATGGCAATGCCGTCAAACACGTTACCGCCCGGGGAGTTGATATGGAGATTTATTTTCACGGTATCAATGTTTTTCAATTCGCTGATAAACTGCCTGGCAGATATCCCCGATCCACCAATCTCGTCGAATATATAAATATCGGCCTGGGTTGTTTTCCCTTGGCCTTGGGCCGTTATGGAAAACCATTTTTTATTCATCGTTATTCCCACCTTTCCGTGTTCATTTAATTTTCAATTTGGTCCAGAGATGGACCTTGATCATTTTTTGTATGAAGATTGTACCCGCAACGAATTTTTTAATCTTGCCGGATATGGCAAACTGCCTGCTATATCTATTTTTTTCTGAATATCCGCCGCAACCTGTAGTGCATCTGGATCCATGAGGTTTATGGTTACGGTATCCCAATCTTTCCCGCAGTTATCACAATACATCCCACGTATAGGCTTGTGAGTTCTAATCACCCGTGTTTCATCTGATCCGCAACTTGGACACATTCCGCATTCAAAAAGGGTTTCATAATCCACAAACTCTTCATTTTTCAATATCCTGGCGGCCATGCGGATGAAACCAAGGACATTAAAGACCTGTTCAAAGTCTCCTGCTTCCCAAAATCGTGTCATTCTCTCAACGAGTTCCGAAAAATCCATTAAACTGACGTTATTCATGCTTTTCTCCTATGTTTCTTACCGACTTTTTTTGATTGCCTTGCCACTGCTTTCTGCTGTGTTCTTTTTGCGCCCCTATCCACGCCACCATCACGCCCCGCCGTTGTTGGGCTTTCAGCGTATTCATATGCACCTCTTTTTTCGTCGCTGGAAGATAGGGAGTATTTTTGGACCTTTTTTTCTCAACAGTCCAAATTATAAATAATTGTTTTTATAAGTCATTCTTCCTTTATTGGAAGGAGGGAGGATTATTACAAGAAAAACGTAAAATATTTATATATAAAAATATATATATAATTATTACGATAATCCTCCCATTGAACAACCACCTGTGTTATTCCTTTTATTTTTAATAAATTCAATGTTTTAGGATTTTGGACGATTGAAAATCGTTTTGTTTGATTGTCCCAAATCTTGGAAGATAGGGAGGATTGTTGGAGTTTTTTTCCTCAATAGTCCAAAAGATAATGATTTGGTTTCATTAGTTATTTTTATCTTTTTGGAAGAAGGGAGGATTATTACAAGAAAAACAGAAATAAAAGAAAAAATATTATAAAATTATCCTGATAATCTTCCCATGTTCCAAGTATGCGTATCTCTGCGAAGTATTTTTTATAATTTAAAAATGTTAAATTTTTGGAAGATTAAAAAATTTGCTGCTTTGTCTATCCATAATCTTCCAGATCGTCCCTAAGACCCACACCGATGTATTTTATTGTGCCTGATTTGGCCTTTTCAAACCTTGCTGAAAACCATTGCCCAAAGCGTTTTTTCTTTGGTATCCGGTTGGAAACGTTCTTTTTCCACCATACCTCGAACCGCTCATAAACAGCCGCCGCAGTGACGTGGTACCCTTCACCGACAATGCAGCACTCATGGATGAAATCACCAACTGAATCCTCATCTTTTTGATATGCAGCCACCGCCGCTTTAACGGCGGCCGGTTGTATCAATTTATAGCCGGCTTTTTGCCACTCAATGCAGCCCTTTACGAACCAAGCCAAAATACTTGGATAAACAGCTTCTAATTTTTTTGATAAATTCGAATCTGCATCCCTTTCGTGTTTGGCAAGTTCCTGGTCCGGGCTCTGCCTCACGATAAAGGACACATCAAAAGGGAGAACGATCATCCGCCGCCAGAATGCAAAATCATCAGCTGAGGCGTGGGGTTTGTGATTGGTCAACAGCATCAACGTGTGGGTAGGCTGGAACGAAACCTCATATTTATCATGGGGATTTCGCCCGGTGATGGTATCCGCGCCGGTCAACCACTTCACCCGGCTGGATGAAATCTTGCATCCGTCATCTGTTTCAGATGCAAACGCCATCCGCAACCCACGCAACGCCATGATATCAGGTGTCGGACCCGCCGAACTTGCCACCCGATTTTGGTCCAGCAGCATTTCAGACCGGATTGACCCGGCCAGGGGCCCCAAAATATCAGTAATCGCTTTAACGATCATTGATTTTCCATTTGCCCCGCGCCCGGTCATAACGATAAACACGGCCTGCATGACCTCGCCCACCATTGAAGATCCACAAATCTGCCGGAAAAAATCAACCAGATCCTGCCGATTATCAAAAATTTCAAGCAGCACCCCCTCCCAAACAGACATATCAGAAAATATCCCATCTTCCGGAAACGCAACCGGACTGGCTTTCAGGAGGTAGTCTTTTGGGCGGCCCGGTTCAATATCTCCGGTCTTAAGATTTACAACGCCGTTGGAGCAGGGAAGCAACCATGGTTTTTGATCAACTTCGGATCCATCTATGGCCATTGGGTTTTTGCTGGTATGAGCAAAGAACAGGCAGTTCGCCCGGCGGTTTTTTGACTTTAAATCCTTAACCCGTTTTTTGTACAGATCCCTTAGGGACTTGAGGGACCCTGCAGCCTTATTTTGTGCTTCCAGGTTCGAAATTTCTTTAGACAATCGTTTAATTTCGGTTTGGTAAACCATGGCGACACCCTCAACAGAGGCTAAAGTATCGTCCATTTTGTCTATTACCCAATGATGACCTGCCCAGCGAAACCAGCAATCCGTGGCTTTATTATAAACAAAATCCGCCCGATACATCCGCTTAAACATCTCACCATCTCCAAACTCATTATTCATAAGGCATTTATGGATAAAATCAGAATCAATACAATCCTGCCTCGATACATCTGCACCCGTGTCAGCTTTTTTTATCCGCTGGTCTACTTTGTCTTTAATTTCTTCTATGTCCATCATGCTTCCTCTTTTGCTCAACTTTAAAAAAAACAAGTAAAGTTCCCCATTCCCCACCCGTTTTCAAATTTAAACAGCGCCACAACCCGCGCTGCCCGTAACCGTGATAAAGAAGGCCCAGGAAGGACCCGTTTATTATACTGAGGTCACGATAATGGGTATTAGACTGTATTTTGAATGGCTCTCCATGGTGGGGGCCGGGGAGGTCTATAGATAGATTTCTGACAGAGATATGCTCTGCTGCACTTCTTTCGAGATCTGGGGGGAATGTCGTATCCGGAAACGATTTCTTAAAATTTAGATCCCGGTTTTGATACCTCATCTGCATAAACCCCCCGCAACAAAAAGACCTGCAATAACAGTCGAATTGACAAAGCCAAGTTGATTGATTATTAATAATATTTTATTCATATTTCTTTCTTTCGCCGGGGTAGCGCCCGGCGTTATGCTTTTAGGAAATTTTATTCACGGTTGCTTGAGTCGTCGATGTGACGCAACGATTCATTGCGTATTCCAGCAGGTGCGGTCTATAATACCTGACATTCCTACCAAACTTACAGAATTTTGGACCCTTACCTAAATGCCGCCAGACCTCCATGGTGCCAGGTGTTGAATCGATAATCTTTGCGGCCTCTTTGGTGTTTAAAAAATCTCCAGGTTTTAAATTTGGATGATCATTAACATTCATAAAGTTTATCCCTTCCTCAAAATTAAAAACGCAGATTAAAGAGTAAAAAACTCAATCAACCCGCGTTCAGTTTACGTAAGGACGATAGGCCCGTCAAAGCTATGAAATTGATGTTTTAAGGGTAGTAACTTGGCATGATATACTTATTATTTCAATTAATTAAACCCTAATAAGCTTTTTTAATCTATCTTCTTTTCCCCCCATGGCCGGCACCATCATTCACTAAAGAAATAATTGCCTTTTGCTTTTCACCAGAAAGAACACCATTGTAACGGTCTGCTACGTATTTTGTCAGTCTTTGTTTGTTAGTTTTGAATCTTCCAGTCTCTGGAACAGCTGCATAAACAAGCCCATCCATGAGCTCTTGCCGAACTTTTACTGCGATATAGACTGGGTCTTTTTCCCTATCTTTGCCAGAGGGGTGTTCTGGAAAGTTTTTTTCAACGGCCCCATCTGTTATCGGGTCCGCCCATTTTAATTGGCCATTATCATCCCGATAAAAATGTAGCTCATCCGGTATGGTGTATCCACCACTTTCTGACATCCACCCCAAAAAGGATAAAGAATCATAATGAAGCTCATGGAAAAAAAGAGAACCATTTTTAATATTTTCTGGGCGATAATAGTTTATATCTTTGTCCGATTCAATAATCCCTTTCTTGACGCCCAAACGTACAACCTGATGCATATTGAGCATAGTTAGCAATAGATGATAAGCATGAACTACTATGATTTCTGATTGTCTATCAAGTTCTTTACTTAACTTAGGAGGAAGGGAAAGGTCTGCTCCCACACTTTCAGTCTTATTTTTAAAGTGTTGATGATGTTTTATCGTTAATTTTTTTTCCCAGCACCTTTCTATATCACATGAATCATCGTATACCCTCCATTCAGGGATATCTAAATCAAAAAGCACTTTCGAACATGTTGATGCAAGGCCATTTACATGTGGTATCCCGAATAAAACCGAAATACAATCCTCTTCCGTTTGGAATTTTCTCCTTCTAAACTCAAGATAATCAGGCTTTGGATATTTAATTGGCGAAGTTATCATTTTGCCCGTTTCTTTATCGTGGGTATAGCATTTTCCAGGAATAAGAATATCGCCATTGTTAATACGTTTCCAAATGAATGGTATATAAGATTCAAATTTTCGGCTCAAAGCTTTATTTTTGTGCATTTTGTTGTTACTCCTGCCTAACTACCTGATTTAAGACCCACAGGAAAGGCGGTCAGGAAGCCGCCTGTTTAAAACCGGTGATCAGCCGATTTCTATCCCGGGGAAAGCATTATGCTGTTTTTGTTTCGGAATCACACAACAAATTCATAATCAGCTTTATTATCGTATCTTTCTGATTTGGGGCAGATTCTGCCACCAACAACGTCAATGCCGCCAGGCCAGTATCATTTATGATGGGATCTCCACCTTGATTTAATAGTCGGCCGTTTCGGTGTAGGAAATCCACAAATAAAAAAGCCCCGCTTCGTTTGTTCCCATCAATGAACGGGTGGTTCTTCACCACAAAATAAATCAGGTGTGCAGCCTTACTTTCAACTGTGGGATAGGCAGGCTCTCCAAATACGGTTTGATCCAGATTCCCAAATATTCCGGCAAGGCTGTCAGCCCGGGAAGATTTTGCAAAAAAATTGGTTGCCTCTCCCCGGGCGATCAACTGTGCCTTCAATTCCTCCAAAGCGGCCGTGGCATCCATCGGACTTGGCAGATTCCCGCCGGTATGCCCTGTGGGATCTTTTAAAAGGCCTTCATCATACTGCTGAAGCCAGAGAAAGGTTTGAGTATATCGGCCCATAATATCTACCAGGCCACGCCCCATATCAGATGCAAGGTCGGGTGCCTGAGCAGCTTTCCTAATCAGATTAAGTGCCTGCTGTAGTTCATTGGCGTTCTGCTGAAAACGCTGACGGTTGATCGAATACCCTTGGACCAGATATTCTTTTAACCGTTGGGTGGCCCAAATACGAAACCGGGTCCCTTTTATTGAATTAACCCGGTAGCCCACGGAAATAATGGCATCCAGATTGTAAAATTGAATCTGCCTCCTGACCTTTCGCGCGCCCTCCATTCGAACTACCGAGGATTTCTCGGTAGTTGCCTGCCTATCCAATTCCCCTGATTTATAAATATTCTTCAGATGCAAACCAATGGTGTCGGAATCCTTATCAAATAAATCTGCCATCTGAGCTTGTGACAACCACAAGGTATCTTTTTCAAGACGAACCTGTATTTCTGTTTGACCGTCCTCGGCCTGATAGATTTCAATTTGCCCGGCCTTATCCATCGTTTAAGCCTTTTTTTTCTTGATTATTGGTATCACATTGTCTGTCTTGGCTATCCTGGCTTGTTCAATGATCCAAGTGGCAATGCTGTCAATTTCTTTTCGCAGATATAATAAGTCTGAAGTTTCCATGTAATGCTTACTTGAAACATCCGCCAATTTGTGGTTGGTAAGCAGGTCAAATTTCCATTTTTCAATTCCGTTTTCAACGGCAACTGCTTTAAACGTCCGGCGTAAGTCGTGGGCTGAGACATTCGATTTAATGGCCTCAGATATTTTTTTCATGGGAGTCCGGACCTCTTTTATATGGCCGTATTTACCTTTGGAAGTAAACACATATTCATTGACCTTGGGACGACTGTTTACGATTTGGCAGGCAAGATCCGAAAGAGGAAATGTAACTTCGTGATGGTTTTTGGGGTCGTCTAAATACCACCATTTTTCCTCCGTATTCACCCGGTCCCAGGTTAAAGCCGTGGCTTCATCCACACGGCAGCCGGACAGGAAAATAAACATGGCGGCATCTACCATGGTCCGGCTTGCCGGTAATTGTCCCGGGTTCTGGTTTAGTTTTTCAAGTACAGTCCAGGCCAATCCCACCTTATCAATGGGTACCTTTGAGTTTCGGGGTTGAACTGTATTCCAAAGCTTTTGTTCGGATAGAATATTTACGGGGTTCTCTCCAAAGACGGGGGAATCATCCGGGTATCTGTATTCAGCAATGGCATAATTCCATAACGCACGAAAAATCCTGAACGCCTGGTTTGCCTGGGACGGGGATCTCTCGCTGATTTCCATAAACTTTCTTTTCACTTCATCCCTGTTTATTTGGGATAAAGGTTTCTTTTTCCAGGCCTTAAAATTCAAATCACGATGAGTTTTAATATCCTTTATGGATAACGGTTTTAATTTCTTGGATTCAATATATGACTTGACAACTACTTCAAGAGGAACTGTCTCTGCCTTTTGTTTACGGCGTTCAAAGGAAGGATCGTCACCGTGGGCGATTTTTGCAAGTTCCATTCGGGCCATATCCCTTGCCTGTTTAGGTGTCAAAGCCCCATATGTGCCTAATGTGACCCGTCTATTTTTTCCCCCTACCCTGGCCTGAGCAAAAAATATTTTCTTCTTGGATGTGACCTTCAAGGCAAATCCGGCTAAATCATTATCCCAAAAAAAATACGTTTTCCCTACTGGTGCAAGTTCGGTGTCATCTATAAAACGCTTTGTTAATGAGGCTTTCGGCATATTGTCACCTTTTGTTGCATTCCAAAGTCAGCATGCAAATAGCATGCATTTTAGGTTAAATTAAGCCAAATCCGATCAATTCAGATTAAACTCAATATCCCACTGAAAGCATTGAATGTCAAAGGTTATCAACGTTTATTAATCTTCATTAAGAAGGGTAAAAAAGCATATCTGAGGACTCAAAATCCTCCGGCCGCAAGGCCTTGCGAGTTCAAGTCTCGCCTCCGGTACCATGATTATAAGGGCTTTTAGCATTCTAGCTGAAAGCCTTTTTATCTTAATGGCAAATAAGTAAGCATATTGTAAGCTATAGTTTTTTTGATTCTTGACTGAATGCTTTGATTTCCGCATCCCCCCAAATGTGGCGACCGCCTCGGCATCATGAATATGTAGGCTTTTTCAATCGTCATCCAGCATCCAACCACCTGTACTTTTTGCGTCCTCGTTTCAATAAGTCTTTTTTCTTGAGATGGGGCTATGTACAAAGGTTAAGCTTGCTTTTATGGGCAATGAGTGGTTATCAATCCACACATGATTGATACTATATTTTATGGAATCTGTTTTAATGTTATGTTTTTCAAAACAAAGAGGAGATATTTGGATATGTCACAATTCAGCAATGTAACAATCACCAAAGAGGCAAATATTTATTTTGATGGTAAAGTTACGAGCAGAACAGTAATTTTCACGGATGGTTCTAAAAAGACTCTTGGTATCATGCTTTCTGGCGACTATGAATTTAATACCGAATCGAAAGAGTTGATGGAAATTCTTTCGGGCAAATTAGAGATACAATTGCCTGGGGAAAACTGGAAAAAAATATCAGGAGGAGAATCTTTCGAGGTTCCGGCAAATTCAAGTTTCAAGCTGAAAATTCACGCGGTAACCGATTACTGTTGCAGCTACTTATAATAAACAAAACGCCTCAACACATGCGCCATTATAACCCTCCCCAAATTTGGGGAGGTCCTTTTTGCACCCCGATGCAATAAGTCCGGTCAGGTATTTACCCCGCCTGCGGATATTTAAATGGGGTTCAGATCCTAATTTAGATCAGGGGTCACCACTGATGTTAATCCCTGCCGGCACTTTCGGTCAAAATTGGGCAAAACTACAGAATTGGTAGTTTTCAAAGACGGACACCATTGTCCGGCAGGGTAGTGGGATATTCTCAACCAGGTATCACCCCGTTACGGGAGATCCCGTAACGACAACAGTGCTGCGACAGTCAAAGGTTATAGAGTATATCGTAAATTCAAAATCCGCCGGTCTTCGGAACTTGCAAATATTCAAACCAGCAGGAGTTTGTGGTCTAAAAAGACTTATGGCGACGAATTAAAAAACAACCTACCTGTTCACGATTACGAACAATCGCGATTTGAATTTGGTCAAAATCACATATAACTTAAAATATTTACCTGCATTTATCCTATCGTAAGGGCTTGCTAATATTGCTGTTTTCAGATAAAGTATGCATTCAGAAAGACAATTTTTTTCGTCCACCGCAATTAATTGTAATTTTTTGCCAAATAGAGCAAAGCTGATTCGCATTTCAATGTATTGTCGCTCGTGGCTGACATTCCCCATGCAAGGGATCTAAGGATAAAATAAATCGCATCTTGCATGCCTTTTTATCCGCATTATCGTCGGGCCTTAATGCCGAATATTGTGCAATATACGCCCTGAAAGCCCGGCTTGAACAAAAATAAACTTTGGGCGCACCATATCTTTATTTTATTCAAGTCGTGGGAATAAAAACGGGAAAGGATATCTTAATGGACGCGCTTAAAAATTTTGCATCAATAGATTTCACTGAACAAGTCAAGCTGCTTAAGGATATTGAAAAAAATAAGATCTATGCTGCGATTCCGGATCTTCTTGAGCTATGCAAAAAAAGTGATCCATCTGATCAGGCAACGGTCATGGCCGAAAATACACTCAGAGCCCTTTTATTGGACGACGAGGAACAAACCGTAAAAGGCCTTATGTCAGATAATGCAAATATAAAGAGAATAAGTTTACAGGTCTGTTGCCAAAAAAAATGTCCGGCGGCTACACCTATCCTGCTCAAACTTATTTCAGAACAATCATCGGTATTGATATCCGGGCATCCGCATTATAATGAAGGATTTGAGATCCTATCCGCACTTTCGTTGATCCAGCCGCCTGAAGCACTTGACATATTTCGGCAATTTATACACCACAATGACTCTCTAATTTCGTCTTTATCCATTGAAGCCGTTGGAAACTACAAAGATATTGATTCCGTTGATGCGCTGTGCAAAATAGTGGCGGACTCAGAGGCAGATGACCGCTATGAAGAATGCGATATCACTGTCGCCAACGCAATTGATGCCCTATCAATGATAAATAACGACAAGGCAATATCCTTTCTGGCTTCAAAAATTCATCATCGCAATCCGGTGGCCAGAAGAATTATCCATGCAGTGTTTACAAGGCTTGGCCCGGAAACAATACAGCACATCGCACCATTTTTGCTTGATCCTGATACGGACTTAAAAATAATGGCTGTAAACATTCTTGGGACCATTGGTGATAAAAAAGGGGCGGACTTCATTATAGAGGCCGTCGATAAAGGTCTGGTCGACCACCCCAATGTCAAGTTTGCCGTGTATGAAGCATTGGGTCAAATTTGTTCGATGAAAAGCCTTGTCCACCTTTCCGACGGACTTTCGGAACAAGACCCATCAATACTGATCGCGGTGGTTTCTTCTCTGAATCATCAAATCAATCCTGGTGTGGTCAAAAAGGTAAAGCAAACCATAGAAAAAGATGAAGCCCAGGCGGCACGATTAATCGTCGCGGTTGTTGCATCAAGGGCGCTATCCTTGTTCGAAGCCCTTTATGAAGATGAAGCCACCGGTAACAAAATGGTTGAAACGATTATAAAATTGAACGACAAGGGGCTTTGCGGCGCATTTTCTAAAAAGCTGAACGCCATGGAAAACCAAAGGGCAGAGGCCGATGCAAAAAAAATTAAATCAATCTCCGCAAACGAACTGAAAAAAAGAATACTCATCGTTGATGATTCAAAATCCATACTGGCATTTTACCGCATGGTTGCTTCCGTGATGCAAATCTCGGTTACCGCGGCTGAAAACGGTCGGCAAGCATTGGATATTCTCGAATCAGACAATTCATTTGCTCTGATTTTAACAGACCTGAACATGCCGGTAATGACAGGAATCGAATTAACCCAAAAAGTCAGGGCAACTCATACCATGGATCGTATTCCCATTGTAGTGGCCACAACGGAATCAGAGCAGTCCCAAGAACAATTAGCAAGAAAAATGGGAGCCAATGATTTTATACAAAAGCCGTTTACGGCAGATCAGCTTCGAGATAAGATCAACTCGTTTATCTGAATTTTCCTAAATGGCTGACAGGCCCAGAAACGAAGAACGGATTCTTTCAAGGTGTTTTAAAAGCTGTTTTTTTCTGGCCTGGCCCAATTGCTCCGGAGTGCCGGAGGTAAAGCATTGGCCCAGAATCACCAAATCCTCCCGAACGGCCTCAACCTCATTTCCCCAGTTGGCCGGATCCATTTTAAGCAGGTTAAAATACCACAGCCGATAAGTCAGGGCATAAAGGCGCTCGGACATTTCAGCCAAAAACGGATTTCCCACAGCCTCATGAAATATCTGTTTGTTCTCCATATCAATGCTGGCCAGTTTCTTTGGCGCCTTTTCCGGCTTTACCAGGCTGCATTCTGCCTCAAGTTCCTTGAATCGATCAATTTGTTCTGTGGACAACCGGGTAAAGGCCATGGCACCGATCACCGCCTCAAGTTCCAGGCGGGCCTGGAAAACATTTGTGATGGTGGAAAGTTCCAGTTCCATGACAAAGATGCCGGTTCGGGGCAAAATTTTGATTAAATGCTCCCATTCCAGGCGAAAAAGCACCGTGCGCAAGGGAGTGCGGCTTACGCCGAATTCAGCAGCCAGTTCCTGTTCTTTGAGAATGGTTCCCGGTGCATAATCCAGATGAATTATCCGATCTTTTAACGCATTGTAGATTTCTTTATTCATTTATAATTTTCCGGTGAGCTGTTTGTTTTGACTGGTATACCTTAATAATACAAGCAAGACGTCATTGCAAGGGATTGGGTCTGCTAAAAAAATTTACCGGGAAATTAATTCCGCAGCCTTGACACTAATATTTTTTTTGTATACCAGTAAAACACCAAACTGATTTATACTAAAATTTTAAATAACGAGAGGTAATAATGACATATGAAAAGATAACCCACGGGTTGTGGGCGGCCACAGCACCGGACATACCAAGGCTGAGTACGTTTTCCGGGGAAAAAGAGACCGAAGTGGCCATCATCGGTGGCGGGTACACCGGATTGTCAGCCGCCCTTCATCTTGCCGTTGACGGGCATTCCACCGTGCTGCTTGAAGCAAAGGATGTGGGATTTGGCGGTGCAGGCAGAAATGTGGGCCTGGTAAATGCGGGCCTGTGGCTGATGCCCGAAGACGTCATCTCCCTTGTGGGAAAAAAGCATGGTGAAGCTCTGATCCGGGTACTGGGAGCATCCCCCCAACTGGTATACGGTCTGGCGGAAAAATATAATATGGATTGTGAGGCGTGGCCCAACGGAACCCTTCACTGCGCAGATTCAAAAGCCGGTTACAAAGCACTCCAGGAACGAGAGCGCCAATGGCAAAAAGTCGGCGCCCCGGTTCGTCTGCTTGAAAAGGACGAGGCTGCCGAAAAACTGGGCTCAAATGCATACCGCGGCGCCCTGCTTGATGAACGCGCCGGGACCATCCAACCCCTGGCCTATGCTTTCGGCCTGGCCAATGCAGCCTTAAAGGAAGGCGCAGAACTGTACAATAACTCCCCTGTGATAGGGCTGGACAAAACCGCTTCGGGATATACCCTCACGACCCCCCATGGCCAACTCAAGGCCCAAAAAGTCATTATTGCTGTCATGGGATATCCCGAACAGGCCTTTGGCGATCAGATCAACAATCTGATTCCCTTTAATTATTTTCAGTTTGCCACGGCGCCCATTCCCAAGTCTGTTCTGGAAACCGTACTACCCGGAAAAAACGGAATCTGGGATACAAACCTGATTCTCTCGTCATTTCGTCTGGATAAAAACGGCCGTCTGTCCGTGGGCAGTGTGGGCAGCCTTGAAGGCTTTGCCATGGATGTGAACAGGGCCTGGGCAAAACGTACGTTAAACAAAGTATTTCCCCAGATTGGCGACATTGAACTGGAGTACGCCTGGTACGGCCGCATTGCCATGACCACCAACCATATTCCGCGTTTCCATGTCATGGATGATAATATGGCAATGGTCACCTGTTATAACGGCCGGGGCATTGGGCCGGGAACCGTATTCGGCAAACTGATGGCGAAATATATGAGCGGCGGATCACCCGCAGACATTCCCCTGCCGGTATCTCCGATCAAAGCCGTTAATTTACGGGCACTTCGCGGTCTGTTTTACGAAGCAGGGTCCAGGCTCTACCATTATGCCCAGCGCAGAACGCCCATTTTTTAATTCGGGTATAATTGTAAAAACGTCTGTGTAATCTTACAGATCTTTCACTTTTCTTGTGGGCTGAAACTGGATGCGACACATCAGGTCAGCCCATGGCTCGCCTTTGCAGTCTCTTTCGGCACTATCTCACACCCCATCTTGCCATTTTATTACCATTGAATGTCATATGACCGTTGGCGAATTTCTGGGATGACCCAAAAGGGATGATTGCTTTCTCAAATCGGTTAGGGTAACATATTTGTAATCTAACGAAAAAAGACGATCATTGATTACCAGACCTAAATCCAAAACGTGATAAAAAATCATTCCTTTGAAAAAGGGCGGCAAAATGGAAATCAAGGTTAGAAACGGCGCACTATTATTATTTTTTCTTTCCATTTTACTTGTCCCGCATCTTTATGCGGGATCGGCGAACGCACCCAAACTGAACAACGGTAAAAAATGGCGGGTCGCCTATTATGAAGGGGGGCCTTATTCCGAATATACCGACACCATGAGGACCCTTGTTGACGGCTTGATTCAACTTGGCTGGATAACTGCCGACACCCCACCGGATCTTCGCCAGGAAACCCCCAAGCCTTATATCGACTGGCTGACGAAACACGGCGGCCCGTATTTGTCATTTAAACCCGAGGATTGTTATTCGGCAGACTGGGATGATCAAAAAAGAGCAGACTTTCGAAAACAATTATTGGAAAAATTAAAACACGGCGACATTGATATTGTTCTTGCCATGGGCACCTGGGCGGGTATGGATATGGCCAACAACCAGCACTCTGTCCCGGTTATGGTGTTGTCCACATCCGACCCCATAAGGGCCGGCATCATCAACAGTGCAACGGATTCCGGATTTGATCATGTGACCGCCAGGGTAGATCCCAACCGCTATTCCAGACAACTTCGAATGTTTCACAGAATCGTCGGTTTTGACACGTTGGGCATCGCCTTTGAAAATACCAAAGAAGGCCGCAGTTATTCTGCCATAGATGAAGCAGAACAGATTGCTAAAGAAAGGGGATTTAAGTTAATCACCTGCAATGTTCTCAATTCGATGCCGGACAAAATCGAATCTGATGGTGTTTGCCTAAAATGTTTCCAGGATCTTTCCAAACGAGCCGATGCCGTATATGTCACAGCCCTGGTATGTGCAGACACACAAACAAAAGAAGTCGCAGATATTTTTAAAAAGGCCCGGATCCCTTCATTTTCAATGCTCGGCCCCAAATGGGTGAAAGAAGGTATTCTGATGAGTATTTCCAGTGATTCCGGCTATAAGGCGCTCAGCAGTTATAACGCAGATAAATTCGGTCAAATATTAAACGGCACAAAGCCAAGAAGTCTGAATCAAATATTGGAAGATCCTCTGAACATCGCAATCAATACGACAACGGCAAAAGCCATCGGTTTTCCCATGCCCAAAAGCATTATGGCAATCGCCACAGAAATATATGGAGAATAACCCGTGCAACGGCGCACAGGATATATCATCATCGCAGGCGTCTGCTTTTTTTATTGGATACTTGATAGTATCTGGGCATACCTGTCTTTTGAATACAACCTTAAAGATTTGATTTTCCGGGAACCGGGATCCTATGTGGACACCTTTTTATTAAAAGTGCCGCCCTATCAGATTGTCTCCCGGCTTATGGTTGTCTTTCTATTTATCGTTCTTGGTTTTATTATCATCGAATTTATCAAAAAACGGCAGGAAGCTCAAAACAAACACAGAGAGGCCCATGATACGTTTTTGACAGTGCTTAACAGCATTGATGCGGCAATTTACGTTACAGATATGGACTCCTGTGAAATTTTATTTATGAACAAATATCTGGTGGATAAATTTGGCGGAAATTTTTCAGGAGAGACCTGCTACAAGGTGTTTAGAAACGCAAATGAAATGTGTGAACACTGCTCGGCTAAAGATCTGGTGGACAACGAGGGTAACTTAAAAGGTGTCGTCGTCCGAGAGCTGCAGCATCCTGTAGCAGATGCATGGTATCTAAATTATGACAGGGCCATTAAATGGATCGACGGTCGTGTTGTGCATCTTCTGATTGCCACCGATGTCACCCTAATCAAAGCGCTCCAGGAAAAGCAAAAAAAGGCGGACGAATATCTGCGGCAGGCACAGAAAATGGAATCCATCGGCAATCTTGCCGGAGGCATCGCACACGACTTTAATAATCTGCTGTTTCCCATCATTGGTATGTCCGAAATGCTCTTGGAAGAACTTGCCGAAGACAGCCTTGAGCACGAAAATATCGAGATGATTTTAGAGGCAGGCAAAAGAGGCCGGGATCTTGTCCAGCAGATTTTGTCGTTCAGCCGCCAGGCCGAAAAGGAAAAAATCCCTGTGCGCCTGCAGCAAATTTTAGAGGAAGCCTTGAAGTTAAGCCGCGCCACCATACCATCCTCCATTCAAATTAATCAGGATATTCAGCAGGATTGCGGGTGGGTGCTGGCCGATTCCATTCAATTTCATCAGATTGTTATCAATTTGATGACCAATGCATCCCATGCCGTGGACCCATCAGAAGGCATAATCAATGTGCAGTTCAAAGAGCTATTGGGCACCCAAAACTATTCAGCGGCAAAACTTAATTCAGATGGTAAATATGTGATGCTCAAAATTTCAGATAATGGCTGCGGGATTGACGCGTTCATCAAAAATAAAATTTTCGAACCGTATTTCACCACCAAGGACAAAGGCAAAGGAACAGGCCTTGGCCTTGCTGTTGTTTACGGTATTGTTCAGGATCACCAGGGTGATATTGTGGTGGACAGTAACGTTGGAAAAGGAACGAGCTTTTCAATATATCTGCCAATACTTGAGCAGCCGTCGGACACGACCGCAAAGGATAGTGCCGTTTCATTGCAAGGCGGATCAGAACATATTCTTCTTGTTGACGATGAAGAACCTGTAGCCCAGATAGAAATGCAGATGCTCAATCGTCTGGGATATGAAGTCACGATGTATACCAGCAGCCGGCAGGCCCTGGAATGCTTTCAAGCAGATCCCCAAGGATTTGACCTATTGTTGACTGATGTAACCATGCCGGAGCTTACAGGAGATAAATTGGCAAAAAAGGTTCTGGCAATAAGGCCTGATATCCCGATTCTTCTGTGTACGGGCTTCAGTGAAAAGATAGATAAGCAGAAGGCCGATCAACTGGGAATCAAAGGTTTTTTAATGAAGCCCGTTGTCAAATCTGATATGGCCCGGATGGTACGGCAAATTCTTGACGAGGATAGATCTTAGAGCAAGGTTTATCCGTTAGCTTACCGCGTCACTATCCCTTCTCCTTCTATATCTTACAAACAAAAATATTCGTAGAATCAGGCAATTTTTCCGGAGAAATGTATCTATAATTTTGGTGTATTTTCATATAAATTGATCTGCAAGATTAAACGAATAGGTTAGATTTCTTGAAAAACCTTTTAAACATTAAACACCAGCAACCATAATTGAGAACCGTATGCCCCAAACCATAACTGCTGAAAATAACAAGCAGGCCATGTCAAATATACTGTTTATGTCCATTCTCGGGGCATTGATGGCTTTTACCTCATTGTCAACGGACATTTATCTTCCGGCAATGCCCTCAATGGCAAAGGAGTTAAACGGCGATGCCGAACTCACAATCACCGGGTTTCTAATCGGTTTTACCTTCGCCCAGCTCATCTGGGGGCCGATCAGTGACAGCATCGGTCGAAAGATACCTTTATATATCGGGATGCTAATTTTTGCCGTGGGTGCTGCCGGCTGCGCCATGTCTCACACCATCGGCCAGATTGTTGTATGGCGGGTGGTCCAGGCATTTGGCGCCTGTACAGGACCGATGCTGGCAAGGGCAATGATCCGGGATCTGTATTCGCGTACCCAAGGGGCCCAGATGTTATCCACACTAATGATTATCATGGCCATCGCACCAATCATTGGCCCGCTGCTCGGCGGCCAGATCATTCGTGTGAGCACCTGGCACAACATATTCTGGCTCCTTACGGCCATTGGGGTACTGATGTTTATATCCCTATTCCGGCTGCCTGAAACATTATCCATGGAAAAACGATTGCCGGCATCCTTAGGCAAAACATTTATAAATTACTGGTATCTTATCAAACATAGGGTGTTCATGCGCTATACCTTATGTGTCACCTTTTACTATGTTGCCGTCTATGCCTTTGTTGCAGGGTCCCCCAAAATCTATATTTCCTATTTCGGCATTGATCCCCAACACTATGGCTGGCTGTTTGCCGTCAATATCGTGGGGGTTATGGGATTAAGTTTTCTCAACCGCAGTTTCGTGACCCGTTGGCCCCTGCATCGATTGTTGAGGATTGCCACAACTGTTGCCCTGGCGGCCATTGCTGCGCTGGCAATATTTGTCAGGGCGGATATGGGGAGAATATATATCATCGTAGGCATGATGTTTATGTTTTTTTCCATGAACGGTATTGTTGCCGCATCCGCAATGGCTGCGGCATTGGACGAAGTGCCTCAGATCGCAGGTTCGGCTTCGGCATTGATCGGCGCCCTGCAATATGGCAGCGGAATCGTTTCATCGCTGCTGCTTGCCTTATTCGGCAAAGGGACGCCCTGGACCATGACCTGGGTCATGCTAATCTTTTCGGCCGCAGCCTTTCTCATGGTGGCAGGATGCGAGCGAAAATAAAGTATAAACCTTAACGGCTGCCATTTTTTATCACGGTGCCATTCTCTGTGTAGTTAGGCGGAAAGCCAAATTTCTGTACCCTCTGTGGTTAAAAACAATCGAAGTCCCGAGACCTCTCCACTCAAACGCGATTAATCCCAGAACCAGACCTGCATCGGCTCATTGTGAAGTCTGAATTACCAGGTGCCCAAAGGTTTGAAGCCTGGATCTTCGAAGAAGTTCTCCCGTCGATTCGGAAACATGGGTTTTACGGGACTGAGAATTTTATCGAATTGGCAATGTCTGATCCGAGCAACATGGTGCGACTCATGCAAAAGGTCGTAGAGGCCAGACAGGAGCGTGACGGTGCTGTCATACAACGCGACCACGCCATAAAGACCAAAGCCCGCATAAGCCGACGGCGTTAAGCCACAGCCATGGCAACGGCGTCTAAGTTGAGCCGGGAGAACAAGCAACTGAAAGTACCTTCATTCTCTGAACAGAATTATTACGTTCGGGAAGCAAAAAAAAGAGCAACTCAAAAAATGCGAGGGTTAGTTGGCGGAGGGTCGGCTGACAATTCAGCCATCATATCCGTGATGATGTCGGAGAGCTCTACCCATCTTAGGGTAAATGGTCCTACTATCAAATAGCAGGGAATATGAGAGAATTAGGACCAGGGGGTTTTATGCCGGGATCAGCCGGGATTATCCGTGATCTGGTGGGAAGTGTGACCAAGGGTGTGTCGTTGTGATACTCCCCTTGTGGCGTTGGTTTTGGGATTTAGTCGCTTGATAACAATGTTTGACGTGATGTCCTGAACGTGGTGTTTGGGTGAGGTGGCTTGGAGGTTGTGGCAATCTCAGGAATTTGCCCCGGGAATAATGGAAATGGCAGTTAATCTTAGGTTTTTAAAAATAGTATTAACTTTAAAAATAGGTTGTTAGGCTTATAACTTGTTCAAAGTTTATTTTTGTGCTCATATTTTATGCAAAAACCGGAATGGTTGAGTTTAGACCCAAAACAAGCGTGTTTTCCCAAATACAACACTCATGAGCAATCGGTCGTTTGAGCTATGATTTTTATCGCCAATTGTCATCAGGCAGACGAACTGCTCCCCATATTTTTGAGTCATACCGATTGTGTTGTGGTTCATTTTTTTTAAATCCTTTTAAAAGCTGCCGGTTTAGGACTCGCCATTGCAAACCATTTGCAATAACTATCCGGTGGGAGAAGGATCACGGAACCCGGACGGTCTTCATGAAGTCAAAGTACTTGAACATGCTTGTAAGACGATCATTATAACCAATGATTCGATATTTTATGGCCCTGCCGGATCGCAAGATTAAACAGGGGATGTTTATAAATGTCTGGATGAACCGCTTGAATTCCATGCGGATTATTGAAAGACCTAATGCACGATATGGCATCAGCAGCCCATACCAGGCTTTCAGGTCCCATGCCAAAGAGGCGATAACCATATAGGCCCAGTTGGCATTTAGAGAATCCGACGGGTTCTCCATAGCACGTACACCATGTTTCAACTGGTCAATATCATTCTCGTGATCAGCCCGTTTTCGGTAAAAATCCACCAACTGCTCGGCCGATTTTTTCCAATCGTTGGTGATATAAAAAAAGTAACGAACATCATCAAACAGCAGACGTTCACCTTTATACTCGTTGATCGTTTTGCGCAGAACGATCATCCGGTAGGGCTTCCAACATTTACCCGGCTTATATTTAAATTCGGCTATATGTTCACATGCGGTCTCCAAGCGTTTAAATTTGCGTTTTTTAACCACTTCACGTTTAACATTTTCCGGGCGTTGTCTGGGAACTGTTTTAATCGACCGAGGCGGTTTTTCAAATACAATCCAGTCAGACTCCGAGAGATTATTGGCCTGTTTGACCAAATTTGATCTGGCATCCATGCCAAATATAAAGGAACAGCGCTGATTCCATTTATCAAAGTTAGTGGTAAGACTAAAATCAGTATCACCCCGAACGTATAATTTTTTGAAAGTCCCTTCCAGCAAATCAAGTGCCTTATCCACCCACTGCGCAGAACCAAGGTGGGACGGAGCATTACCTGACCGGTTGATAATATATAGGGGCTCCCTTGTTTTTTCCAAAGAGACGACCAACGGAGCATATCCCCACGTCCCTTTGTAAGAGATATCCATGCCCTGTTTGCACTCGCCGGTTGTCCCACTGATAGTACCGTCAATATTAATAATGGCTGCTTTCTTGAAATTTTGTGGCTGCTTTTCCCATATCTTTTTTCGGATGGTATTTTTTACATCCATCAGAGTCACAATCTCTTCCGGGGAAAACCGGCGTAAAAAATCTCCTGCCGTAGTTGGATCAGGGATAAGTTTTGCATCCAGCGCATTAAGCCAGGCTTCATTATTTCTGAGTAGTTCAATATCCTGGAGGCAAGTACCGCCGGCAAGAATATTATATGCCATGTTGGCGATATGATCTGATTCGTGATACCCCCCTGTGTCAGGATAGATGTCGCCTCAATTGAAAAACAAAAGTGGGGCATTGAGGTGATGATATGGGACATTCTATTCAAATTAAAAAAGCTGTATTACAAAAGGTACTCTCGGGGAACAAAACCCATGATGAGATATCAAAAGAATTTGGGATTGGGCGGTCAACTATTGGCAAATGGTTAAGAGAATACAGAAAAGGCGGTAACATCAACTTGAAATCAAAAGAAAAACGCCCCAGAGACTGGACGCCGGAAGAGCGCGTCTCAGCCTTGATGGCGTCGGGGTCTATGTCCTCCGAGGAGAGCGCCTCCTGGTGTCGTAAAAACGGGATTTTCCTCCATCATCTGAAACAGTGGAGGCAAGATGCTGTTTCCGGAATGGCAACTGATTTGAAGAAACAAACCTCCGTAATCGAGACTCAGTTACGACGGGAAAATTCGGCATTAAAAAAAGACCTTTCCCGCAAAGAAAAAGCCCTTGCGGAAACAGCAGCCTTATTGGTTCTTAAAAAAAAAGCCCAGGTAATCTGGGGGGAGCCAGAGGAAGATTGATATTACCTGCAGACAAACAAAGGGTATTACAACTGATTTCAGAGGCCCAAAAAACAGGTGCCAGGAAGCATAAAGCCTCAGCATTGCTGGGGCTTACCCTCCGAACACTTCAACGCTGGAGCAAAACCGGGACTGCCGATAGGCGTCAAGGATTTCGTGCCACACCCGCTAATAAATTGTCCGGTGAGGAACAGCAACAAATCCTTAACACCCTTGATTTTCCTGAATTTGCGGATTTGAATCCGAATCAAATTGTGCCCAAACTTGCAGATCAAGGGATCTATCTCGGTTCTGAATCTACAATATATAGAATATTAAGGCAGCATAACATGAATGCTCACCGACAGGACAGCCAACCTGCCAAAAGGACCAGTCCGGAACCTTTGTCGGCAACTGGTCCGAATCAATTGTGGTCCTGGGACATCACATACCTGCCAACAAGAGTAACAGGCCAATTTTATTACCTTTACATGATAATGGATTTGTACAGCCGTAAAATTGTCGCCTATCAGATGTATGACTGTGAGTCTGGAGAATTTGCTTCTGATCTGATAATGGATGCCTGCCTGCGGGAGAAAATTAATAAAAAACAGGTCACCTTGCATTCAGACAATGGTGCTCCTATGAAATCCGTAACGATGCTGGCCAAACTTCAGGATTTGGGCGTGATACCATCCTTTAGCCGACCATCTGTCAGTAACGATAATCCTTTTTCTGAATCATTATTCAAAACCCAGAAATATCGGCCTGAATATCCGGCCAAGCCATTTGATACGATGCAGGAAGCCAGGGAATGGGTTCATACCTTCGAAGATTGGTACAATAACGCCCATTTGCACAGCGGTATTGGATTTGTCACCCCCGCTGACCGGCACAATGGCAATGATGTAGCCGTTCTTGCCAACAGACATCAAATTTATCAGAACGCCAGATCGAAACATCCTGAAAGATGGTCTGGAAGGACAAGGAATTGGGAACCTGGAACAAAGGTTACTTTGAAAAAATTTAAACGTCAAAAAGTTGAAAAAACGGCAGGTAAGCAAGCGGTATAACCGTTTGAGTATGGCACGGTATAGCTTGGGACTTCGTTTGAAAAAAAGGCGACAACTTGCTTGACACACACCGGATATGGCAGATGGCGTTTTAGCAACTCGAGCTCTTTATCTATCTCTTTCAGGAGGCCGGTCCTTTTTGCAAGCATATGAATCAGGCCTATGCCGCCGTGAGCAACCCCTTGGAGACGACCGTCAATTTCGTATTGAATGTTGGACGCCTTTAACATAGGAGTCGGCTGCTCCGTCCAATTTCTTTTGTTAAGTTTTTTGCTGATTTTTTTCTTGCGTTTTGCCAATTTTTTGCTGATATTCTTATTCACTCGAAACGTCCTTTCAACTTTGTATAGTTTGTTATGGAAAACTCATTATACTCTTTATTGTTAGGCGTTTCGAGACTTTATCTTCTTTTTTATTACTTATTTCACGCTTGTTTTGGGTCTAAATGCTAAATGGAATAAAAAAAATTGCAAGCCTCTCCAAATGGTGTTAATGACTCCTCAGTTAATCTTTTAATATTTAAACTGATCGGGTTATTCTAGTTTCTACTTCTTACTCTTTAGATGTTGTCCCGGTAGATAAATGAATACAAAAGATAAACAGAAAGCACAGTTCAACAGGCCTGAAACAAAAAAGGAATAACAATATGCAAAACGATATTGTAATACCAATGGTATTTCCTGATTACAGAATTACTGTGGAAATAGAAAGAAGAAAAGTAGATGTACTGCCTTGGGTTGATTTTGATAATTTTACGATCCCAAAATACAAAGGAAAATTCTCAAATCTTGGACACGCAGGAATTTTATTTATAAACGGTAAAACTGGAATAACAAAATACTTTGAATATGGTAGATACGATCCCCCAAAGAATATCGGTATCGTCGTCAAGGCCGCTAATTTACCTGATGTAAAAATTGTTAATGGTAATCTTAACATCAATACATTAGTGAAGCCACTCGACTTTATTTCACGCATTTCTGGTCAATCAGGTCGTATTGAAGGTGTCTTTTTGGAAGTTGAAAATAAATTTCAAAAAATGCTTGATTATGCCTTGATGAGGAAATCCCAAAACGCGAATCCAAATCGAAGGTCTTATGACCTAACATCAAATAGCTGTATACATTTCGTTAAAAAGATGACCGAAATAGCTGGAGTAGAGACCCCATGGATGGTTGATCCTCGACCAAATTCTTATATCGGTGAATTTAGAAATGAATATATGGATTTAGATTACTCGCCTACAAACAAAACTCTTAGAATAGAGGGCATGGGAGAATTTAGATGAAACAAATATTTTTTTGTATTTTCTTAGCTCACTTCTTTATCTCTTGTAATACGCAACAAGATGAAATTCATATTCCTCAAAAACCAAACTCTGTACCTGAAGCCGCCTTGTGGGTTGGTGGGATGGATGGCGGGGTATTCATTTTGATAAAAAAAAATGACACGTCACCCCCTGATGAATATTGGGGCGAAGTGTATTATGTGTCAGGAGATATTGCTTATAAAGGGAAAATGCAATTAACTCCTAAAGGAGGTGGTGTTATTGATTATACAAATTCAGAAATCTTTCAAGGATGGGATGGGGACATCTTATATATTTCTGGAAATAAGCAACTCAAAATTTACAAATAGGCAAATTTCTAACTATTCGCCACTATGAATCAGTGATGTCCGGTTAGGTATTTGCAAGATAAAAGCGGTGTATTTTTTTAAAAACTTTCATTTTTTTTGTTGACAATGGCGTGAAAAAATGTCGCGCGCCTTGAAATTATTTATTTTAATTTCAAGGACTTATAATGTTTAAGAAAAATCCACCAAAATTCGAAATTACATCCGAAACCTTTGACAGATTCATAGCACCTCTGACAAAAATTTTAACGCATACACCCGAGTTATTATCAAGGGGAGATCGACCTTTAAAAATGATTTTTGAAGACCAGCTAAAAGCTTTGGTGTATTTCCATCTCCAAGAACATAAATCTGCACGCCATCTCGTTCTGGACATGAAAGAGAATGATTTTGCCAAACAAAATATTGCTCCTGAAGGTGGAATTAGCCGTAGCAGTTTTTCAGAGGCGATCAACCATCGCGGCCTTGATCAATTACAATATATTTTTAAAAACCTCTATAAACAAGCGTCAAAGTCACTGCCAAGAGAACACAAGAATCTTGGGGATCTGATATCTATTGATGGTAGCCTTATCAATGCAGTTTTGTCGATGTATTGGGCAGATTACCTTCGAGCTTCAATCACAAGGCGCTCCAATAATAGACGTATCAGGCGAAAAAGGATTGGTGGAAGCCATCCATTTTGCACTTAATAACCCGTCCACTACCTCCGTGGAGGCTCATGGATTCAAAATTACAGGCTATAAAAAACAAAACCTTGAGCAGCAAAAAGAGCCTGACAATGTCCAGGACTGGGCCGACAAAGGAATTAACATCTCCCGTGGCTGCAGCAATGACTGCCGGTACTGCTACGCCAGGGAAGAATCCGTCCGCCGTCATGGCAACACAGTTAAAAACTAGCCGAAAGAAAAACTCAATCCCAAAATAATCAACAAAGGCTGGCGAGTAAGCAGTAAGCGGTTGATGTTCCCTTCGACACACGACATCACCCCAGGCACCTATGATGCCTGTGAGACTGTTTTGAAAAAACTTCTCAAGGCGGGTGACGAGCTTCAAATACTGTAACGGTGTTGAGGCTTGCCCCACCAAACAAGAAGCATATATTTTCAATGTGATTTAAGTGAGTTAAACGAAAGTGCCATCAAAAACGAAGTTACAAAATAATGTAACGGTACACTAAAAAATCAAAAATGATCTGTGGTTTCAAAATTTTAAAGGTAGAACAAGCATCAAGCGGCATCCTTAATATAAGAAAGAGACACCACCAGGCCATCCTCGGCGTAACCAAAGGTGGCCTGTTCGTACAGATAAATTGTGATAAGGATTACTGGGGAGGGAGATCGGATATAAATTCCAGAGCAAGGTTGATATCAACAAAGTTGTGATTCAACTCCTTTGCCCTGTCCTGGCAGTCTGTACATATTTCTTTAAATTTTCTCATGTCGCCTTTGACGGCCATATAAATTTGTTCAACGGCTTCCTGCTGGATATCTTTGTATTTTTCGATGAAGTCTTCGACCTCTATGGGGTATAAAATCAGAGTTTTGAGCCGGCTGAGTATATCGGGATGATTCCGGCTCAGATGGGTTCTGACCTTTGGGAGCCCTGCAAATACGATGGGAACACCGGCATCAATAATTCGTTTGAGATATGGCCAGACCCGGGAGTCCAGATCATTGGCTTCATCTATGATGATAAAACAATTGGATAGGTTGCAGATCGTTTTCAGGTACTGGGGAGTCCGGCGGTAGGTGGCGGTGGCCTCATAATTCAATTCCTTGAGTATGGATGCCAGGGTTTCATGGATGTTGAACAGAGACTCGACCCATACGGCATGGAGCTTTTTAGGCCGCAGCAGTTTTAAAAACCGAGTTTTTCCTGCGCCAAAATCTCCTTCAATGAGTACGCTTTGGCCCCTGTATATCCTATTATAAGTGGCAGACAGGTATGAGACTCTTCGTTTATCACTGATAAAATCCTCTTTCATGTCATATCTCCGAGGGATGCATAAGTCGCCACTCGATTCGTAGTTAACGATTTTTGGCAATCAAGCATAAATGCATTGAACAAAGCCTGTTTTTTACGTTCCTCAGGCTGGTCCATTTTTTTCATGTAATCTGCGTACCTTGATTGATTATGATGAAGTACTTGCTCCGCCCGGGATAGGGAAAGGCCCTTATGGTAAACTTCGATTAAAATAGGCCGGTCAACGGCCATATTGTGCTTTTCCAAAAGAGCGATAATGGTGTCGAGTTCATCGGGTACAGGATCAGGCGCTGGTGCAGGTGGCCTGTCAAACGGCTTTTTTGCAATGGCTTCGCCCAGAAGTATTCCGTCTTCACTGGGCTCAAAGATAAAAAGTTTGTCCCTGTATCTGGATATCTTTACCGGTGTACTTTTATGCTTGCTGAACCGGTCTGCACCACTGGTCACATAAAAATCGCGTTTGTCATGGCGGATAGTTCTGTTCTTGGATACGGTGGCTTTGATTTTTCTGTAACCATATTTCATATATTCTTGAACCTGCTCCGGGATAAAATTCAGGGTGTCTGCCTGGTTTGACAAAAAATCATCAAACTTCTGTGCCGGCACCCAGGCACTGACCACGCCGTCTTCAGTAAAATAATGTTGTGTATGATTATGTTCGTCACGGTATTGGCGGAGCACAGTGCTGCTTCTCAATTCATCAAGGGTGATATCAAGTAGGGTTACAGTGACTTTTTCCTTTCTTCCCCGTTTGAAGTTATACTCGGTAACGGTTTTCACAATCCTGTCCTCAAAGGCTTTGATAATCCGTATTTCAAAATTATGCAGGCTCCGGTGTGAAGATTCCAGATGCGCCTTATCTTTTGGTGAATGCGCCCTTGAAAAATCCGGCGCCAAATAAAAACCGCCTGGCGTAGAATGCGCAAGGTTAATGGCATTAATGGGACGCTTTAAATTTAAAAATCCCTTTGCCTGGTCGGGCCTGATGCCGATTGTTTTCAAAGGAAAAGGGGTGCATAACAAAAAACGGGTAAAAAGGTCCACAGAGTTCAGATTACTTTCGGTAAAATAGAATTCCAGGATGAACAGCTTCCTGGAACCGGTATCAAATATTTCAATCACCTGCGGTTTCTGCCAGTTTCCACGTTCATCTCTGATTCTTAAATATTGGAACTTGCAACCGTCAACCTGGATCAAGGCAAACACCGGAACCGGTTTGAAGCTATAACGTGCCGGTGACGGCTCCTGATCGTCCTCTTTTTCCAGATAAAATTTGAGATTCTCCCTTTTGGCGCATCGCCGAAGTGCCGGAAGGCTGATTGTTTTACCCAACTCTTCCTCGAGCCAGCAGTGGTAATTTTTAATGGTCCTGGCTCTTCGGGTGATAAAAATGAACCCCTGAGATGACGGATCGCATGACGCCTTGACCATTTCAATAAACCGCCTTTTTGTTTGCTCGTCTATAACCTTGGGGCGCCCGCTGCACTTGCGGCCATCCATAATTCCTTTTTCAACCAGCAAAAGGGGTACCGGGATAATCCCGGTTTTCTTGTACTGGTCCTTGTAATATTTTTTGGATCTTCTCTTGGCAGATCCGATTTTATTCATGATTTTTTTATGCAGCAGTAAATGGAAGCGGTCGTCAATGCTCAGGTCATCCATTATCTGCCCCCGTTGATACAATCTTTTCGTGTATGACCCGATGCCACAACAATGCAGCCGGGCGAGAGGTCTGCTGCCAATGATCATGCTGTGCCACACGGACCTGTTCAAGCATTGCCTTTACAACAGCCATGTATTCATTCGAAATTTGATCCGTCAGATCCGGTTTGGTTACCGATGCCGTTTTTCGGGAGTCGATAAATTTTTTGATGTTACGCGCGGTTAACTCCATGCCGCTTTCTATAATCTCCTTCCAAAGTTGGCGCTGTTCTATGGAATCCAGTTGAGTAAGAGGCCGTGCCTGGGATTCGTTGGCCGGTAATCTGTCCCCAATTGGGGACAGATTATAGATGACTTCATAAAATTTGATCAGGCGGTAAGCATGGGATTTTCCCATATCCCATCGCGCCCTGGTATATGTTTCGAATGATTCAAACAGAGCCTGCTTATACAAACGATTGTCACGAATTTCTTTCAAGGCCTTGCCGATTTTGGAAAAACACTCCTGATTCCGGGCAATCAGGGTTTCAAGCTTGGCCAACCGTTTCATACTCATTGCCCTCCCGGCATGGGTTTGCCGATTGCAGCGACCAAGGCAGCTATCTTTGATGCCGGAACCTGGTGGGCAGTATTTATCTGCTTCAAAAACAGGACGCTGTCCCGGAATCCATATCCCTTGATTTTCATGACAAGGTCGATGGTGTTAAAGTTTTTTTCGCACCGGAAGCACCTGGCCAGGTTCGTGGTTGAATTTACAGCCGTTTGAAATTCATTGCACAGAGGGCATAGAAAACGGAAATAGCCATCCCTGATTTTAGATGGAATCTGTAAATGATCCCTGATCAGCATATCCACAGGGATATTGTTCCTCAGTTCAAATAATTCCCGTGATGAAAACCTGTGCGCCATGAGACATCTCCTTATTTTTAGAATTTCAGATGCCTTTTTATATCACCGGCCAGGGTCGGTTGTCAGTTGCCTCTTGAACTGGGATGCTGATTACTCTGTTTGTATCCATATATATTATCAATAACTTACGCACATGATGTCTCTTAGAATCAAAATCCGATTAGTATGTTCATATATCCTAATATTACAAGAAGTTACTCCAATCATGTCTCTTGAAATCAATATTCGATTAGTCAGAGGCGTTTATGGGAATTCTCGAATTTTTTCTTTGGTGTGGCTGATAACCTGGGTGACCAGGTATTGGGCGATAATTGCCGGCTTGATACCGTATTCTATTTCAATAACTTCCAATGGTAGAACAGGCAATTTTCCGGATGTTTGAAGGTTCTCTGCCTCTTCAAGCTTTTTTGCCAGATAATTATTTTTGGAGACAGCTTTATTTTTCCTGTTCCAGTTTTCACATTGCCTTCGATGAAGCTCATTTTGGCAAACCGGGCTACATGTTCTCTGCCTGCCTTTTTGTCTTACATCAGGAGCAAACCATTTTCGGCAAATAGAACAAGGGCGTTTTCCACGAGAATTCTTTGCCATCATTTTTCTCCAAGATTCGAATCAGGGAGATTATATGTAGCAAATTTTGAATGAATCAACGGCGGGGTCTATCGGCGGGATAGGCATGCGGGGTATGATTTTATGATTTTCTTGGCGGGGTATGGCGGCGGGGTATCTGGCCGTTACATTATTTCGTTATGAATATCGGGGATAAGCGTTACACTTTTTAAAGCTGGTCAGGCGGGAAATAAGGTTCTGGTGGTATCCAAGCCCCGGCCTGATCTGATTGAAAAGCTGTGTGACGCGATCGCACCCTATAAAAGCCAGGTCATGTTCCGGTTCACCATTACGGCCATGGACAATGAGGTGCTTGGTTTCTGGGAGCCCAATGCACCAACCTATGAGGATCGCAAAAAGGCACTGACTTTGGTCAAAGAAAAAGGGTTCAGGAACTCAGTCAGCATAGAACCCATGCTTGATTCTCCAAATGTGGGGGATCTGATTGAAGACCTACGGCCGCATACTACGGACTGCATGTGGGTAGGTCCCATGAAAATGGTCAAGAAACGGGTGGTCAATGACAGCCCCCAGGTTGAAAAGGAGATTGTGAAAATCATCTCCGACCAGACCCATGTAAAGCTCCTGCCCAGGGCGCATTCCCATTTTCCCGGTTTGAAAAAAGCCTATCTTTGAGAACAAAAAACGTGATAGTTTCTGTTCGCTGAGACGACTATAAAAATGGACTGTGCTGATGAAAAAAGCTGAAGATTGCAATACTGTTGAGGAAGTCTATGCTTGCCTGAAAGAACTGGAAGACGATCCGAGGTTGGTTCGCAATGCTCAAGAATTGGAGCAGGTAGAACGTGAAATACTTGGGTATACGAATCGACTGAGTGCCTTGCTTTTAAAAAAAGCATCCAGGGCTCATTAAATTCCTATGATCAGGTCGATCAAGAAAAAGAATTGATGTCCAGCTGGCCGGGCCGGATGAAAAGCGAAGGGCTTGAGACCGTTTCGATTCAGTGTTGTACAGGTAGTTCTGTTGATGTTCGTGTTCGATATTATCGGCGATCCTGTGACCGTCGAAATCGAAAAAGATATAAAGGTGCCTACGCCGGTTTAATCCTTCTTGGAATCCATGATCGCTGCTCACCAGCTTTGGCTTCTATGGTGAGTGCCTGGTCGGCCTTATTGAGTTCTTTTGAAGAAGTCCGTCAAGTGCTTTGTGATCATGGTATGGTGTTGGATATAAAGGTTATCCGTAAACTCACCTATCGTTACGCAGAACGGGCCCGAGCCGAGCAACAAGCGGGGCGAATCCCACTAAATGAGAGAGATTCACTTGAAGGGCGACGGGTGGTTATAAGCACCGATGGTGGACGCACACGGTTAAGAGAGAAGAAAAGAGGTCCCAAAACCCCAAAAAATAGAACCCGATTTCGTGGGGCGTGGCGAGAACCCAAACTTTTGATTATTTATGTGGTGGATGCCCAGGGAAAACAAGAAAAAAGCTTCTCACCATTTATTGATGGCAGTTTCAGCGGTCCGGATGGCATATTCCTCCTGTTAAAGGGGTATTTGAACGCCCTTCATATCCAGAAGTCCGATAAAATACTGTTTGTTGCAGATGGAGCACATTGGATTTGGAACCGGATCCCCGGACTGATCAAAGCATTGGGTTTGGCTCCTCAGCGAGTATATGAACTTCTTGATTTTTACCATGCCGTGGAGCATTTGGGTAAAGTATCAGCCCTAAAGAAGACCTGGTCATCCAAGGAGCGCAAACGCTGGGTGTCAAAACAGCGGGGCTTCCTGCTGAAAGGAAAAGCCGCTGACGTAGTACAGGCCGTCCAGACACTTTGTCGAGGCAGAAACAGTAAGGCTATTAAGACGGAACGGGATTATTTTGTGCGCAATGAAAGACGGCTTGATTTCCCAACTGTAAAAGCGTTGAATTTACCTATTGGCAGCGGTGCTATTGAAAGTTCAATTCGTAGGGTGGTGAATTTACGTCTGAAAGGTCCATGCACTTTTTGGTATCGGGAAAATGCAGAAAAAATGATTATGCTACGATCATACTTTAAAGCAGGGCGTTGGGATTGTTTGAAACTCATGGCAACCACGCACAATCCAATGCCGGCGGCATGACCGGGAAAATGGGAATGCGCCCCCTGCCCATTTACATGAAATACAAAGACGATCCCATGATTAAGTGGAAGGGGCATTACCGGAAACTGCTTCGCAAGCTCCGGGTTGAAATCCCACCGCAAAGGGATGACTGGCGGGATGAGTTGTAAAACCTAAAACCTGGCAGGCTTTCATAATGAGGCTTGCCAGGCCCACCTCACTTGTTTCCATGGTATATTGTTTCCCCCATCCAAATATTTGACGACATCTTTTTTACCAGAAAGAATCACCCAATCATAACCACTTAAAATTATTTAACTTGGACGATGAAAGGCCGTTGGACGATGATTTTTGTAAAACTTTTTGCGACAGTCGAATGACAAACCCGCCGCAAATAAAACAGCAGAAATTGCTCCTGAAAACAAAATTAAGTGAGTATGCCCCGCGACCACCCTATAGACCCTCCCTTCCAGCTCGGGCCGGTTGTGATAAAATGCTATTAAAAAATCAATGCATTATGGTTAACGAAGTGCCAGGTGGCGTGTGAAGGTTCATCAGTGATGGGGGGCCTATCCCGATTCTGTATTAAAACTTTGCGCAAAATACGATAGTGGTTTATATGCATTTTCAGAATTATTCATCCAACGGTAAACCTGAAATTTTTTTCAGCATAGGAAGAGAATACGATAATTCTCCATTTTCATCTTTTGGAAAAAGATGACCATACCTCTCTGCAAAAATATCTATTTTAGCGCTCTGAATACATGTGTTCTTTAATGATTCTCTTTCTTTTTTTTTGGTCACACCATGCGCCTTCGCAAGGCGGATAATAATCTTATCTAATGATCCAGTTGTTTTAAGACCAAGTTGCTCTGCGAAACCTATAATAATTGATGGCCTTATCTCTTCCGCTCTGCCATTAAGTTCCGCTTTTTCAATATCATCTGCCCAATTGCATGGAATTTGATTAAGTATTTCTTCTTCAAGCATATATGCTTTTCCTTGATTTAAATTAAAATTTATAATTACTACAGATCGTTGCTTTTCAGCGACCCGTTTTTTTGCATTCATTGCAAAAGGCTTATGTGTGCGCGGCACGGCACATGTTCTTAAAAATGAGGCATAATGTAATGGATTTCCAAACATTTGGCAAGTTTTAGGCCCATCTGGATCAGGGCTAACGCACGTAAATAGTCCAAAGTGCCTATCGCCTTGATATTTAGGGTTGTCAACCAAACATCACCTCTTTGAGATATTCCTGGTCCATTGCAGCATTTAAACGCTTTGATTTGATGCTGCCTTTAAATCCTTTATGCTCTCTAAGCAGATTTAAGGCAATGTGACGAATTGCTGCAAAATTTTCCGGTCCAAATCCTTTCCTGATCCTGCTTTCATCTTCTCGAAAGGCTATATCCAAAACCCAATGAACCGAATTTTCAATCCCCCAATGCTTTCTGACTGCGTCCCCAAATGTTTCCGCACAACAGTCAAGACTTGATATATAATAGCGTTTCTCATGGCTGACCTCTCCATTGATTTCTCTTGTGCTTTCAACCATCCCCAAAGATTTAAGTCCCGCCCAATTACCTTTGTCAGTAAGCCAATCTATATCTGATGTCATTACATGCCGACGAGTTTCAATTCGACCATGCTCGCCGTCCACTGTTGTATTTTCATCGAAAACATAGCCTGCTTTTTTCATGTCTATCATGTTTTCAAAAAATAGACTTGTATCATTATAAAGGGTTTTGTGGTTTTCTTTTAAAGCAAGTATATAATCATTTTTTTGCGCCATTATCACCTGTGCAATCTTTTTTTGTGTACCCATGGCGTCAATGGTGATGATACACCCAGATAAATCGAGCAATTTTAGAAGGTAAGGGATGGCTGTAATCTCATTCGATTTTTCTTCCGTTTTAAGCTGCCCAAGTACAACCTTATTTGAGGATGCCCAGGCGCTAATCATGTGGATGGCTTTTTTATCGTCCGCCTTATTATGAGAACGTCTTAATGTTTTTCCATCAATGGCGACAACTTCGCCTTTTGTTTGCTTGGCTACTGAGGCAATTCATTGTTTAAAGCTGCCTTGGAACTCCTGGGGATTCATTCGTTCAAATATTCTGCCAAACGTATCGTGGGACGGTATCTCATAAGGCAGTTCCAAAAATTTTGAAAGCCACCGTTTCCGTTGTTTTCCAAAATTTTCAATTTGCTCATAAGTATCAGCTCCGGCAACGACACCGCAAATGGCAATGATGATAACATCAATCAGTTTATGGCATTTGTTGTGATGCCGAGGGTCTTCTATTTTTGCAAAAAATTCATCTATTGATTTTTCATGCATTGGCAACTCCTTATAATTGTTGCCAAATATATACACCATGTAATAGAAAAAATCTAGCGATAATATTTTCAATATTATCAAGCAATTAGTGTTTTTTGCAGTGGTGGGTATTTGCCTTTTTAGATTTAAGGACATGCCCTACCTACCTTCGCGTTTTTTTACATGCGATAACCCTGCCATCTGGATGGAGGCGAAGGGTGTAGGTATGGCAATGAGGTATTGGTGACGGTACTTTAGAAGGAAGCCGCCTTGTCAGGTGACGTGGTAGGACGCCTGGCAGCGTATCCCAGCCCATTTTAAAGGCGTTTTCAGCCCTTAAAAGCCGTCGGTATTTCAAGTAATAGCCACACCAAAATCCCCGTAACCAAGTAGAATTTTGGTAATGAACAATAAACCCGATTTGGACGATGATTTCCAAAAACTTTTTTCCGACAGTCGGATACGGGCGGGCATACGTCCCATTATTATCTGTCAGGCCCTTGATCACCTATCAAATTTTTGAAATTATGCCCAAAATTATGCCACGCCTGCCGCCAGTGTTAAATATTTCAGGTACCATGCGCTGAGGCACTTTGGGGCGTCGATGCTGGATCATGACAACGTACCCATCGGAACTGTACAACGTATCCTTGGGCATGAAAATCGGCTGACAACAGAGATTTATCTTCACTCGATTGGTGATGGCGAGCGGGCTGCAGTGAACTGCCTGGGTCAGAGTTTTGATGAGTTTTCTCACACAAACTCTCACACAAACTAAAAAAGGTTTCTTGATTCAAAATCAAGAAACCTTTCAATTAGCTGAATTTATATAGTTTTTGTGGCGCGCCCGGCGCGATTCGAACACGCGACCCCTTGATTCGTAGTCAAGTACTCTATCCAGCTGAGCTACGGGCGCCCAAAAACTCGATATTTATATCAATCTTTAGATAAGAATTCAAGTGTTTTTTTATTAATTCTTATGAAATTATTTTTCTGCATCATAAGCTAATTTATCAATGCAAAAAGCCCGGATCCAAATAATATTGACCCGGGCTTTTGAAAAATAATCCGGCGACGTTCTACTCTCCCACATAGTCTCCCATGCAGTACCATCGACGCTAAAGAGCTTAACTTCCGTGTTCGAGATGGGTACGGGTGTGGCCTCTTCGCCATCGTCACCGGATTAAACTGTAATTACTTTAGTTTAATCTGCTGTAATAAATACCATGCTTGCTATATCATCAAAGCGACTAAATTTATTCGTGGAAAAAAGTGGCTAAGCCTCACGACCTATTAGTACTGGTAAGCTCAACATGTTGCCATGCTTACACACCCAGCCTATCAACCTTGTAGTCTTCAAGGGGTCTTTAGTCAAAAGAAGGGATATCTAATCTTGAAGTTGGCTTCCCGCTTAGATGCTTTCAGCGGTTATCCATACCCAACTTGGCTACCCAGCAATGCCGTTGGCACGACAACTGGAACACCATTGGTTGGTCCAATCCGGTCCTCTCGTACTAGGATCAGATCTCCTCAAATATCCTGCGCCCACGAAAGATAGGGACCAAACTGTCTCACGACGTTTTAAACCCAGCTCACGTACCACTTTAATTGGCGAACAGCCAAACCCTTGGGACCTGCTCCAGCCCCAGGATGTGATGAGCCGACATCGAGGTGCCAAACCGCCCCGTCGATGTGAACTCTTGGGGGCGATAAGCCTGTTATCCCCGGCGTACCTTTTATCCGTTGAGCGACGGCCCTTCCATTCAGAACCGCCGGATCACTAAGACCTACTTTCGTACCTGCTCGAAATGTCTCTCTCGCAGTCAAGCTCCCTTATGCCCTTGCACTCTACGGCTGGTTTCCAATCAGCCTGAGGGAACCTTCGCGCGCCTCCGTTACTCTTTGGGAGGCGACCGCCCCAGTCAAACTACCCACCAGACACTGTCCCAAATCCGGGTTACGGACCATGGTTAGAACACTGAAATATGAAGGGTGGTATTTCAAGGGTGACTCCACACACACTGGCGCGCATGCTTCAAAGTCTCCCACCTATCCTGCACATCATATCCCAAAATCCAATGTCAAGCTGTAGTAAAGGTGCCGGGGTCTTTCCGTCTTTTCGCGGGTAGACGGTATCTTCACCGCCACTGCAATTTCGCTGAGTCCCTGGTTGAGACAGTGTGGAAGTCGTTACGCCATTCGTGCAGGTCGGAACTTACCCGACAAGGAATTTCGCTACCTTAGGACCGTTATAGTTACGGCCGCCGTTTACTGGGGCTTCAGTTCAATGCTTCGCAAAAAGCTAACAAATCCCCTTAACCTTCCAGCACCGGGCAGGCGTCAGACCCTATACCTCGTCTTGCGACTTTGCAGAGTCCTATGTTTTTAGTAAACAGTCGCTACCACCAATTCTCTGCGGCCCCCAAATGCTTTGTAAAGTATAATACTAACAAACAGGGGCATACCTTCTCCCGAAGTTACGGTATCATTTTGCCGAGTTCCTTAACCAGGGTTCTCTCAAGCGCCTTGGGATACTCTCCCCACCTACCTGTGTCGGTTTGCGGTACGATCACCTGTTATCTCGATAGAGGCTTTTCTTGGCAGCATGGGTGCAGTCACTTTATGGGATAAATCCCTCGACATCGCTTCTCGGCCTTAAAAGAATCCGGATTTGCCTAAATTCTAAGCCTACCAGCTTGAACCGCCTATTCCAACAGACGGATGACTTGCCCTCCTGCGTCCCCCCATTTCTCAAACGACAACAAGGTGGTACAGAAATATTAATCTGTTTTCCATCGACTACGCCTTTCGGCCTCGCCTTAGGGATCGACTAACCCTGAGAAGATTAGCTTTACTCAGGAAACCTTGGGTTTACGGCGAGCGGGCCTCTCACCCGCTTTATCGCTACTCATGTCA